>JBGPHY010000449.1:0-5250 GCA_041484625.1 Terriglobia bacterium
CCCGAGCGGTGAGGATTACTCAGTTCGATCGGGAGGTCGAATTCCGCAATGTCAGTTTTAATTACAACGACACGCGGCTGCCGGTGCTCCAGGATGTCAACCTGACCATCCGGCGTGGGGAGGTCGTGGCGCTGGTAGGCTCCAGCGGATCCGGCAAGACCACCCTGGTCAATCTCCTGCCCCGCTTCTTCGACCCCACCGACGGGCAAATCCTGATCGACAGCTCCGACATCCGGGACGTCACCCTGGAATCGCTGCGTTCCCTGATCGGGCTAGTGACCCAAGAGACGATCCTTTTCAACGACACGGCCCGGAATAACATCTGCTATGGTCGCCAGGAAGTCAACGAGGCAGAACTTCTGGCCGCCAGCAAAGCTGCCTTGGCCCATGACTTTATTGAACAGATGCCTCTCAGGTACGAATCCATCATCGGGGAGCGGGGCCAGAAGCTTTCCGGCGGGGAGCGGCAACGGATCGCGATTGCCAGGGCCTTGCTCAAGAATTCTCCGATCCTGATCCTGGACGAAGCCACCTCGGCCCTGGATTCGGAGTCAGAAGTTCTCGTTCAGAAAGCTTTATCCAACTTGATGCAAGGACGGACCGTGATCGTGATTGCCCATCGACTCTCCACCGTCCGGAGCGCTGATAAGATTGTGGTTCTTGACCAGGGGCAGATTTGTGAGGTGGGAACTCATGCCGGTTTGATTGAAAAAGGCGGAATTTACCAGCGCCTGTATGATCTTCAGTTCTCCGAAGTGGATTCCACCTGGGTGGTGTGAGCATCTATGATCAAAAGCATGACCGGCTTCGGGAGAGGTCGTTACGAGGACAGCAGCTTTGCCTGCACGGCGGAGATCAAATCGGTTAACCATCGTTTTCTCGACCTCCACGTCAAGTTGCCTCCGGAACTGAGTGAATTGGAACTTCTCATCAAACGTCGGATCCAGGGTCGGCTCAAGCGCGGGCGCGTCGATGTGTTTGTGACCATTGAGAAGAACGAGACACCGGAATTTGCACTCAATGCACCTCTGCTGCAGGCCTACCTTCGAGTTCTCGAACAGCTCCGCGGGAACTTCGGCATTCGGGGAGAGGTGGATCCCGTTCAACTGATGCGCACACCGGGGATTCTGAACCTGGAAAGCCCTTCCATTTCCGGCGAATTGATGGTCGCAGCCCGGCATGGAATTGAACAGGCGCTCCAATCCGCTCTGCTGGACCTGGATTCGATGCGGGACGAGGAAGGCAAGGCCCTTAACGAAGATATCTCCCGGCGGCTCACTTGTATCCGCCAGGAAGCTACCATCATCCAGTCGCTGGCCGGGGGAGCGCTGGGGGCCTACCAGGAACGGTTGCAGGTACGCCTCGCTGAACTGCTGAGAGGGGCTCCAATCGACTCCATCCGCCTGGTTCAGGAGGTTGCCTTTTACGTGGAACGCAGCGACATCTCCGAGGAACTCACCCGACTACAGAGCCACGTGGAGCAGTCCCGCGGATTGCTCGGTAATGGGCAAGATATCGGAAAGACCATGGATTTTCTCCTCCAGGAGATGAATCGCGAAGCGAACACGATTCTGTCAAAAACTACCAGTCTGGTGGGCAGCGGCCTGGAAATTTCCAATAAGGCCATTTTTATCAAGAGCGAAATTGAGAAGATCCGCGAGCAAATTCAGAATGTGGAGTAGCCATGCCTGCCAAGGGGAAACTCTTCATTGTCTCGGCCCCCTCGGGTTCCGGAAAGTCAACCCTGGTCGACCAGATCCTGGGGGAGATGCCTGATCTTGCGTTCTCCGTCTCCTTCACGACGCGGAAACCTCGGGGCAGCGAGCGCGACGGAGTGGAGTACCACTTCGTGAGTGATAAGGTCTTTGAGATGATGATTGCCGAAGACCAGTTCCTTGAGTATGCCCGGGTCTTTGACCATTATTACGGGACTGCACGAAGCACTGTGGAGGCCGCATGTGCCGAAGGCAAAGACGTGATCCTCGATATCGACACCGAAGGGGCCACCCAGGTTAGGAACCGGGTACCGGACGCCGTATCCATCTTTATCCTGCCTCCTTCCTACTCGGCCTTGAAGACCCGCCTGGAGCATCGCGGTGAGGACAAGGAAGAGACGATTCTCAAGCGGCTGCGGTGGGCCAGTCAGGCGGAAATCTACCGGTATCGGGATTATGACTTCGTGATTGTCAACGAAGACGTGACGGTTTCAGTCCGCCTCATGAAATCCATCATCTCTGCAGAGCGCTGTCGTAAGGAGCGTCTGATTGAACGAATTGAATCTATTCTCAAGACATTTGGAGGTATTTGAATTGGCAAGCCCTTCGCATGGATCCATCGACAGCAAGTTCCGGTTCATTATTCTCGCTGCCCGCCGGACGCGGCAACTCCAGGGCGGGTCGCGCCCGATGCTCACCTCACAGTCCAAGAAATTCACCACTATCGCCCGGGAGGAAGTGGCCGCGGGGCTGGTCAAATTTGAAATCCCCGAGGTCGTCAAGCCACCTAAGAAGCGCGGAGCCAAATGAGGTTTCTAGTTTTCGTTAACGGAGAATGAATGCAGGAGGTTCCTAATACCCCCCGTGTCGTCGCCGCCCCGGGCATTCCCTTAGCCGAGAACGAGAGCAATGATGAGGGCGATTTCCCGGGAGGAGTTCCGGAGATTCCATGAAGATCCTGCTCGGAATCACAGGCTGCATTGCTGCTTACAAATCGGCTGAACTCCTCCGCCTCCTGCAGAAGCGCGGGCATGATGTGTCGGTAGTCATGACGGAAAACGCCCAGCACTTCATCACCCGCCTAACCCTGGAGACATTGAGCCGCCACCCGGTCATCACGCGGATGTACCCTGAGAATCAGGCCGCCCCGAATTGGGGGTCTCCCTTGGAGCACATTCACCTGGCCCATGCCGTGGATATCCTGCTGGTGGCTCCCGCCACGGCCAATATCCTGGGAAAATTCGCCCTGGGAATTGCCGACGACTTTCTCTCTACAGCCTATCTGGCTATGACGGCACCGGTGGTCCTGGCCCCGGCCATGAATGTCCACATGTGGAATCACCCCGCTGTGCAAGAGAACCTGCGGACATTGAGATCGAGGGGAGTCTTTATCGTTGAACCGGAAGAGGGCTATCTGGCCGAAGGCGTCGACGCCAAAGGCCGCCTCGCCAGCCTGGAAGGGATCGTGGAAGCAACCGAGGGTTTCGTCTCTCCCCCACGGGACTTTCACGGCGAGACTGTGCTGGTCACGGCAGGCCCGACCTGTGAAGATCTGGATCCGGTGCGCTACTTCACCAACCGGTCTTCCGGAAAGATGGGTTATGAGCTGGCCCGGGCGGCCTGCCAGCGGGGTGCCCGGACCCTCCTCGTTAGCGGGCCGACCCGGCTGGATCCACCTCGCGGGGTCGAGTTCGTGGCCGTGAGGTCGGCTGAGGAGATGCGACAAGCCGTGCTGGCTGGTTCGGATAAAGCCACTGTCGTTATTCAAGCGGCGGCGGTGGCCGATTTTCGGCCCAAGGCACGGGTTCCCACGAAACTGAAGAAGACCGATGGGGCTCTGGTTATTGAACTGGTTCCGACATCCGACATCCTGTTGGAATTGGGGCAGTGCAAAGGAAATCGGCTTCTAGTGGGGTTTGCGGCGGAAACCGGTAATGCCGTGGAGGCTGCCTGGCCCAAATTCGAAGCCAAGAACCTCGATCTTCTGGTTGTCAATGATGTCAATGAGGAGGGTGCGGGATTCGACGTAGACACCAACATCGTCACTCTGCTCTTTCGCGGCGGCCGTAAGCTCGAATTGGGGAGACTCCCAAAGCGCGATGTAGCACACCGGATTCTGGACCAGGTGTTGGAATTGAAGAAGCAGAAGCTCTGATGGGAACACGGAGAGTGTTTTCCCCATGCCAGGGGTGTGGGAAGAAGGACTCATGACGGGGAAAAGAGATTTCCTGCTGGAACAGATGAGAGCCCGGTTGGAGCATTACAGGGAGATCGGCATTGACAGTGTCACACCACGGTTTCAGTCGATCCTGTTGAGAGTGCTTTCCCATCAGTCGCCCGACGCCCCCCAAGCCGCTCCTCCCTATTCCTCTCCTCACACTCCTGCACCCGGGGTGAAGAACCCTCCCGCCGTGATGGAGCCGCTGCCGGCAACCATGTCCATGTTTGAGAGGAAACTTGGAGACACCCCCAGCAACTTCACTTTGGAGCAGGTCCGCAACGACCTCGGAGACTGCCAACGCTGCAGGCTGTCTTCAGCCCGGACAAATATTGTCTTTGGGTCCGGCAATCCCCACGCCCAACTGGTCTTTGTTGGAGAAGGCCCCGGGGCTGACGAAGACATCCAGGGGCTCCCCTTTGTAGGTAGGGCGGGGCAGTTGCTCACCAAGATGATCGAGTCCATTCACCTGAAGCGGGAGGAGGTTTACATCTGCAATGTCGTAAAGTGCCGGCCTCCGCGTAACCGCTTTCCGGAAAAGGACGAAATTGCTGCCTGTTCTCCCTTCCTGGCCCGCCAGCTGGAAGTCATCCAACCCCGCATTATTTGTTGCCTGGGGGCGGCTGCCGCCCAGACCCTCCTGAATGCCAAAGTGCCCATCAGCGCATTGCGCGGACGCTTCCGGGAATACCGTGGAGCCCAGCTGATGGTGACTTACCACCCTGCATACTTGCTGCGGAATCCTTCGGCCAAAAGAGAAGTCTGGGAGGACTTGAAAAAGATCAGAGCCGCATTGAACCTCGAGCATCGAAAATAGAGGATTGCGGATTGCGGCCTAATCTCTCTCCAGGCTACCTTCCAGAATTCCCCTTCGTGCCGTTTCAACCTCGAACGGGAATGCGGCTTTCCAAAACGGCGGATTTGCGCTAAGAAGGTATCATGTATGTTGAAGTCGCTCTCCCGTTGCCTTTGCGTCAAAGCTTTACTTATCGCTGCCCGCCTGCCCTGTACGATCGTCTTGAATACGGGCAACGACTGCTGGTCCCCTTTCAAAATCGCAAGTTAATTGGGTTTGTAGTCCGGAAGATCCTGCAGTTGCCCCCGGACTTCCCGGCTTCCAAAGCCATCAAGGAAGCTATTCTCTCTCCTGACGATAACTCCCTGATCGCGCCGGATGTTTTCCACCTGGCGCAATGGATGGCGGACTACTACCTGGCTCCGCTGGGGGAGGTCTTGAAGACCTGCCTGCCGCCCAGCCTAAGCGCCTCAAACCCGGAAACCTCGGCCATCAAGACCCAACTGGTTGTTCGCCTCGAG
>JBGPHY010000450.1:0-5249 GCA_041484625.1 Terriglobia bacterium
TTGAGTTTGCAGCAAGGGGACAAGGTTGAGGCCATCGGCCGCCTGCAACAATATCTGGCCTGGAGTCCCGACGACCTTCAGGCCCAGCTGGCTCTCGGAGCCTTATTCTTGAAAACGGGTCACTACTCTCAGGCGCAAAACATCCTGGCGCAAGCGCTTGTCCAGCACGACGATTCCGCGGACTTGAATTATCTTCTGGGGATTTCTTATTATCTGCAGGAAAAGAACGATCTGGCTCGGCGCGCTTGGCGCCACAGTCTGGAGCTGAAATACAGGCCGGAGGTTGAGCAGTTTCTCAAGAAGATCGAGGGTGAGAACAAGGCTGAGGACAATTACCGCCAGGCCAACAGCCTGCACTTCCTCCTAAAGTACGAGGGAACGCAAACGAATCAGGTTTTGGGTGCCGCGATTCTTGCCACCCTGGAAAGGTCCTACAGCGAGCTGGAGGCGGCTTTAGATTATTCGCCTGGCCAATCCATTTCAGTCATTCTCTACCCTGATGAAGTCTTCAGAGACATCACGCGGACGCCCAACTGGGTCAGCGCCCTCAACGACGGCAAGATCCGACTCCCTATTAAAGGGGTCAACCGGGTCGATGGGACGATGGAGCAGATGCTCAAACATGAATTGACTCATTCCTTCATTCGTCTGAAAACCGGGGACTCCTGTCCGGTGTGGCTGAATGAGGGACTGGCCCAGGTGCTGGCAGGCGAATCCTGGCGGGATTTCTTACCGGTGTTTAAGAAAGCCGCCTCAGAGAATAAACTCCCGGCCCTGGCTGCCTTCGAAGGGCCCTTCCTGGGGCTTTCGTCTCCTTTGGCCGGCTGGGCGTACAAGCAGTCGGCCCTGGCGGCGGACTTTTTGACAACCGTTTACGGGGTGTCCGACGTGCAACGACTGTTGGGCCAGTCGGGCAGATCCGCGGACTTCAACTCGACCCTGAAAACGGTCCTGCGCTCCGACTACGCGGACCTGCAAAAAGAGCTGACCGAGTATATTCTTAAACAGTAAACCCTCAATTGGTCGTTCTTGAATCAATTGTATTCTGTCCCTTTCGCCTGTGATACTTTTCGGGTCAGGCCGTATAATTAGCGTGATGCGTGTCCAAAGCAATGTGCTGAGATGGCTAACTCGGACGGCGGAGCCGATTGTTGAACTGAATTGGGATATTCTTTATTCCGAACATCTTCCCAAAGTTTTCAATTACTTTCGCTACCGGGTAGGAGACGGCACTGTTGCCGAAGACTTGACCTCGGTGACTTTTTCGAAGGCTTGGCAGGCCCGGCATCGTTATCGTGACGACGTAGCGGCCTTTTCCACCTGGCTGTTCACTATTGCGCGGCATGTTGCTGCCGACCATTTCCGACAGCACCGCCAGCCCCTCCCCCTGGAGGAATTCAGTCAGCATCCGGACACACGGACCCCTGAGGACGATGCCCTTCGGGAATCCGATTTCAGGCGACTGACGATGCTGCTGTCTAAACTCCCGGAGCGAGAACGGGAACTGCTTTCTCTGAAGTATGCCGCAGGACTGAACAACCGGACCATTGCTTCCCTGACAGGGCTCAGTGAGTCAAACGTGGGCACCATCCTTCATCGTACCATCCAGAATTTGAGAACTCAGTGGGGCGAAGGAGGCCCCCTCCATGGATGATCAGTTTCTTTACCGATTTCGCAAAGACCCGGCTCCCGAATTTGCCGAAGCCCTGCTCCAACAACTGCACCAGCAGAAACAGCTTGCAGCCAGCCACCCGCGACGCTTCTGGCGGCCGGCGCTGGCCCTTTCGGGAGCACTGACTTTGGTAGCAGTCCTGGTTAGTTTTCCCTCGGTTCGCGCTGCTGCCCAGCAGTTCCTGGATCTGTTTCGGGTGCAGCGTTTCGTGGCGGTGTCAATTGATCCGGCCCGCATCTCGCAAATCGAAAAGCTTCAAAGCGGCAAACTGGACCTGAAGGCCTTGCTGAGCCGCGATATCCAGGTTTTGAAAGAACCCGGCCAGCCCAAAGTGTTTAGTGATCTGGGAGCCGCATCGCAAGCAGCCGGATTCGACGCGCGCCTCCCTGTCACCTTGCCGGAGGGCATGAGGCAGGATGAGATTCGCGCCACGGGCGACGGAATGGTCCGCTTTACCGCTGACACGTCAAAGCTCGCAGACCTCCTGGAATCGATGGAGATCACGGATGTCCAGCTCCCCAGTCAGCTAAATGGCGCGGTCATCGACATTCGCGTTCCACCCTGCGTGATCACATCCTACTCCCGCGGCAAAGACCGGGTGACTTTGGTGCAGGCCAACAGTCCCGAAATTACCCTGCCAGCTGGAGTGTTCCTTCCTCAAATGGCTGAAATCGGCTTGCGGGTAGCCGGACTGTCCTCCGAGGAGGCTCGACGCCTGGCTTATTCCGTGGATTGGCACAGTACGCTGTTGGTGCCTGTTCCTGCAAATGCCGCTTCCTTTCGAGAAGTGGAATTGCACGGCACCAAGGGCCTGCTGATTGAAACGCGTCGGCTTCGCTCCCAAGAAGGTTCCGACCAGCCGCACGGCCGTCCGGGCGCAGTGTTGCTCTGGAGTGAAGAGGGGAAGGTCTTTGCCTTGTCGGGAACTGTTCTTATCCCGGAGTTGCTCGAAATGGCCAATGCGATGTAGTGCCAAATGGACGATTGACCTATGCCTTTCGCATCCCATTGGGCGATAGAAACGTTCTCTCTCGGCAAGGATTTCGGAAAGAACACGGCAGTCTCCAGCCTTACGTTGAAGGTCCGCCGTGGTGAAGTGTTTGGTTTCCTGGGACCCAACGGCGGTGGTAAGACGACCTCTATTAAAATGCTTTTAGGGTTGGTGGCCGCCACCTCCGGAACCGCCCGGGTGCTGGGCCAGCCGGTTGGACATGTGCCAACCCGCGCCCGCATGGGCTTTCTACCTGAACATTTCCGTTTTCATGAATGGCTGACGGGACGGGAAATGCTGAGGTTTCATGCCCGGCTCTATGGACTGCCTGAGCGGCTCCTCGACATCCGGATTGAAGAACTGCTCAAGAGAGTAGATATGTTGGATTCATCTGACCGGAAGATCCGAGAATACAGCAAGGGCATGATGCAGAGGATCGGCTTGGCCCAGGCTCTGCTCAATAATCCGGATTTGGTTTTCCTGGACGAACCGACTTCCGGCCTGGATCCACTGGGTCGACTACTGGTCCGGAACCTGATCGGGGAGTTGCGCCAACAAGGGACCACGGTATTCTTGAATTCCCACTTGCTCAGTGAGGTAGAGATCAGCTGTGACCGGGTGGCATTTGTCAAGAGCGGTCGAATTGTTCGTGAGATGGCATTGAAAGACGAGGCCGACCAATTGGAGGTGGAAATCCGGCTGAGGCCGCTGACCTCTGAACTGTTGAAGTCTCTGGAGTCGTTTGGAAACGATATCCGCTCTGAGGATGGGCTGGTACGGCTTCGAGTCTCCACAGAGGAATCCCTGCCGGAGATCACCCGCTGGCTGGTCAACCAGGGGGTCAGGGTCTACCAGGTCCAGGCCTCCAGAAAATCCCTGGAAGCTACCTTCCTTGAGATCATGGGAGAGGATCATCGCCCGGGATAAGTCAATGCACGGCATCCTCACAATGATTCATCTCACTCTCCACGAGGCCCGGCGCCGAAGACTGCTCCTTTCAGCCCTGATCTTCGGAGTCGCATTTCTGGCTCTGTTCGCCACCGGGTTTCACTTCATCCACCGCGACCTGATCGCTCACGGTCTGACGTCTCAGCAGTGCAAGCTCATTCTAACTTCGGTTATGATGGCCGGTTTTTATGCCGTGAATTTCCTGATGGTCATGACGGCAGTCCTGGTGCCATTAGACACTCTCTCCGGCGAAATCAACTCGGGGGTGATTCAGACGCTGGCTACCAAGCCGCTTTATCGAGTGCAGATTATCCTGGGTAAGTGGATCGGATTCTGGGTGATTTTGGAACTCTACCTGGGATTGATGACGGGAGGCTTGGCGCTGATCGGTCGGGTGCTGGCCGGGGTGGCCCCACCACACATGGTGCTTGGAGTTCTCTTAATGGGGCTGGAGGGTACTTTTCTGCTCACCCTTTCTATTGCGGGAGGTACACGTCTCAGCACCATTGCCAACGGCGTTACGGTACTCGGGCTCTACGGGATCGCCTTCATTGGGGGTTGGATGGAACAGATTGGAACTCTTGTAGGCAATCCTGCGTCGCGCAACATCGGCATTCTTGCCAGCTTGCTGGTTCCAAGTGAATCCTTGTGGCATCTGGCAGCCTTTTCCATGCAACCACCGCTGATGCGTGACCTGAATCTGACTCCGTTCTCTCCGGCTTCGGTGCCCAGTGGTGCAATGATCCTTTGGGCAGCGGGCTATACACTGGCCGCGCTTGCCTGGGCCATCTGGCAATTTAACAAACGCAATCTGTAACCAGCCGCTCTGGGCGTGCACGCCAATTCCACTTGACAAGCCTCGCAGAGCTTAAGAACTCGAGCGAAAGTGTGTTTGCACAAAGAATGAAGCACGTCCGGTCATAAATTCTTGCGGTACCATTCGACCGTTTTCCTCAGCCCCTCTTCAAATCCGATTGCTGGAGAATAGCCCAAATCAGCGCTGGCCCTCGCGATATCGGCCAAGGAATGCTTGATGTCTCCCTGGCGAGGCGCTGCATGAACCGGTTGCAGCCGGGTCCCCAGGATACGATTGAGGGTCAGGACGACCTCGTTTAAATTGATACGGATGCCGCAAGCCACATTGTAGACTTGCCCTGAGGCCCGGGCTAAATTGCAGGCCAGAAGATTGGCATTCACCACATTGGAGACATAAGTGAAATCCCGACTCTGCTCCCCGTCACCAAAGATGACCGGATTTTCTCCCCGGAGCATGGAAGTGATGAAACGGGAGAGGACACCGGAGTATTGCGATGTCGGATCCTGACGGGGTCCAAATACATTGAAATAGCGCAACGACACGGTCTCCAGTTTGTAGAGCAAGGCGAAGATGCGACAGTATTCCTCCCCCACGTATTTCATTAGTCCATAAGGGGAAATCGGCCGGGGTTGCATGTTCTCCTGCTTCGGGAGCGTCTCGCTGTCACCATAGGCCGAGGAGGAGGCAGCGTAAATAACGCGCCGGACCCCTGCCTTCTTAGCGGCCCACAAAACATGCAGGGTACCGGTAACGTCGGCGTTGTGAGAAGCTACCGGATCAATTACTGACTTGGGAACTGAAGGGATCGCTGCTTGATGAAA
>JBGPHY010000451.1:0-5218 GCA_041484625.1 Terriglobia bacterium
GTGAGGAATCCTCCGTTGGGTTCCCATCCACAGACCCTCCTTTTGCCCTTTCTTCTGGCTCGCTCCATGCCGGTAACCACATAGGGGGACCCGATCCTGGTCTTTGGTTCCAGACGGTCCTTTAAAGGCCCCAGGTCCACGCCGTCATTGCAGGTGATGGGGACCACCACGGCATCGGCTTCTAGGAACTCAGCAACAATCATTCCCAAGAGGTCTCCACCGAAGAAATGAACTCGTTGTTTGCCGACTGGCCCCTCCGCTGGCTCCAGGCCTAGAACCAGCGGCCGGTCGCTGTCGCCATCGGTGGAAACCACGGCATCTAGGGAACCATATTGAGCGGCAGCCTCGTCTGCCAGCCTGTGAATGGTGGCCAGAATGTCTTTGTCTACATTCTCCGTGTCGATGGGGACAAACGACTCGCTCCGCCCTGCCGGAATGACTTCTGCACCGAAGTCCCGCAGGATCTCAACGATCAGGTCCCGCCCCACCGCGGAGTGCTGATAAACCAGGATTCTCTTCCCGCCGAGTGTTTTGCCTGGAAAAAAATCGGCATACCGCCTCAGATAAGCCCGGCCGGCAACATCAATTTCAGGCTGAAGTTCCTTGTGGCCGGCATTGAACATGCCCTGGTCATTGAACAGCGATTCTTTGTAGGCCTGAGCGTACACGCGTCTCCGCACCTGTTCGACCTGGCGATTGACGGGTGCTTCGTGATCCTTGAGCAACTCTCCGATTGAGGTGTTGGTCTTGTACCCATTCCTATCGAAGGGGATGTGGCTGCCTGTGACCATGATACTGCCTTTGCCGTGTCCCAGGGCATAATAGGTCAATGCAGGAGTGGGGATTCGCCCCAGGTTGACCGACATCATCCCGGCGTCACGGACAGCTTGTTCTATGACCTGGGCTATTTCGCCACGCCCTTGCTCTTCTGGAACAAATCGGCTGGAACTAGGCCGCAGGTCGTATGCGTAATAAAAAACATCTCCACGGACAATACCTCCTTCTGGTGGAGAGAGCGTCTGCAGATATTCCAATTCGGCCAGCGTGTTGACATAGATTTCCAGTTGGGTCAAGTCGACTACATCCCCGCGACGCCCACTGGTTCCGAAACGCAATTCTTGGGGCTCATAGGAGAGCCGGGAACGCAGCGATCCTTCGTTAGGTCGGCCTTCGGCAGTCATGGACGGCAATATTTGCCCTCGAAAATCGCCCTCTCCTTCGTTATCGTCCTCAGCAGGACAACTACCGAGCGCGGCGACAAGAACGAGGACGAAAAATGACTCAATTCTTTTTCTTTGGTGGTGCGTAGATCGGGGTAGGCCATGGAGTCACGTTACTTCCGGGTTCCTGTACCGGGTGAACCTTGCTGGCACCGCGCTTTTCCACCTGATCGATACGGATCACCGAATGGAGAGGGATGTAAAACCGCTCCACGCCGGCGAACTCCAACTGTAATGACTCTTCAGATGGATCAACCACCACAGTGGTTTTCTCTCCGAACAGCAATCCTTCCACTTCCACGAAGCCAAAGAGTCCTCCCTGGCTGACGCTTCTGGCATAGATCTCGTAGACCTTACCCTGGTTGAAGAAGATCACTTTGTAGATTTGTTGTTTCTTCTGTACCACGAACCCATCCTGTAGAAAGAACTCTGTCAAGCCAACCAGAGTCCTCCGTTGATTTCAATAACCTCGCCGGTGACGAAACTGGCTGCCGGGCTGCACAAGAAAACCGCCGCCCCTGCCACCTCCTCGGGAGTCCCCAGGCGCTTCAACGGTGCGCCGGCTGCAAAGTTCTTCAAGGATTCGTCGTTCGAGTGTCGGCGATGAAAGTCGGTCATGATCACCCCAGGAGCAATCCCGTTTACGCGAATACCCGGGGCCAACTCCTTGGCCAGTCCTCGAGTCAGCGTGTGGATTGCGCCCTTGGTGGACGCATACAGGACTGCCCCGTTGCCCCCGCCATGGTGTGCGGCCACCGAACTCAAGTTGACCACGCAAGGCTGCGGAGCGAGTCTGAGCAAGGGCATGCAGGCCCGGATGCAATACAGCGCCGTGTGAACATTAACACGAAGCACGGTTTCGATCAGTTCGTCAGTGAGATCAGCGATGGGACAGCGCCTGACCAGATCGCCTGCGTTATTGACCAGTATATCGAGCAAGCCCCAGCGAGCCTTGACCTGCTCTGCCAAGCCCTGAGTCTGCGCGGAGTTGGTCAAGTCGGCCTGGAGTGCGCATCCGTTTCCTCCGTTTTGTAGAATCTCCGAGACTGTATCCTCAGCCGCTTGGCGGCTGGTGTTGTAGTGGATACAGACTTCCGCCCCCGCCCCAGCCAGAGCTAGGGCGATGGCCTTACCGATTCCACGTCCCGCCCCCGTAACCAGGGCTTTGCGACCAGACAACCCAAACTGGCTTATAAGATAGTTCGACATTTTGCTCCTTTCTTAGTCCACCAGAGCTTCGGCATACTCACCCAGACGCCGGCCGTTGATGGTGACATCCGCGGTAATCACTGTCCGCTGGACAGGAGCCGGCCCAGTCTTCCGCAGGAGAAATGGTATCCGCACTGACTTCTTGGCCTCGACTAAAAATCGCCGCTCCGGTTGGTCGCAAGTTACCCCGGATCCCAGCTTCAACGCCACTTCAAAGGAAGCTGGTTTGAAAAGGTGGTTGCGAATCAAGAGTTCTACCACAAATTCAGCGGAGCCCACGACGATCGAACGATAAGGATAAAAGTGGCACCAGCGGATGTCCATACCGAAATTCGGGTCGGGCTGATCAATGAGGCCAGTCATCACATCGCGAAGGCGATAAGCCCACCCCAGGAACTCCTGGAGGTCCTGCCGGCTGGGAGAGTATTCCTCAGTATGAGCCGGGCAGACCATGTCCGGCATGAAGTCTAGCATCTTGTGGGCACAGGTGATGAATCCTCCATCCAGGAAGTACTCGTTGTGCGGCACCAATGGCCCATTTCTCGTCTTGTCCGGATTCTCTTTGTTCCAGGTATTGTCGCCGGTGAACATGACCTTTTTGCCGTCGATTGCGGTCGAGAGCCCCTGGTGATATTCGGTTTGTCCCGGCAGGTGGAAGAACTCCAAGGTGTATTCTTCCCAACGGACCTTCTCGCCATCATGAAGCGACCGGTCGACTCGAATCGGGAAGGGAACCAGGCAGGGCAGGCGATACCGACTAGGGTTCTCAAAGACGTCGACCATATTCTCATAGACCCAGAATTTCGAATCTTCCCGGAGCAATTCCCAGGCTCGGATGATGTGATCGTCGTGATAATGGCTGAAAGAAGCCGCGTCGATCCTCTGCACCTTGAATCGGTCCTTAAATTCTGCCACACGGTCACGTTCGACATACCCGTAATCCCAGAGGAAAGCCTTGCCGCTGTTGGACAAGATGGCATAACAATTCGCACCGATAAAGACCAGGTGGGGCAGAATCTGGCGGATTTCCTGGTGCACTCGATTCAGTTCATTGGGCACGAGCATCTCGCGGAGTTGGGCGTAGACCTGGCGGTTCGCTTCCATGGCCGCCGGAGGATTGTCGATAGGGTTGCCGTGTGCTGGTAACAAAATGTCGGGACTCTCAGCTCTGATTCGATCAAAGGCCTCTCCGGAGGCGTCGATGCCTTGCGTAAAACCATAGTAGTCCCAGTGCAGATCATACCAGTTGGGTACTTTGCCAGCCCCGGAGATCAAATTACCGCAGAAGACCAGTTGTTTTCCGTCAACCCTGGCTGAATAGGAAACCGAATTGTCAGTGGACCCGGGCGTCTCCAGGACCTTGAAATCGTAGCCGGCCCAATGAACTATATCCCCCGCCTTGACTCTCTCGTCCACTCGAATGCTCTGGCGAAGGGTGTTCCAATGGGAACGGCAGTTGTAATTGATGTAGATTTTCACGTCCCGCCAGAAGGATTCGACGTCTTCAAAGAAGTGAGCTTCTTTCTCAGGCACCGTGACCTTGAAGGGGTAGCCCTTCATGTCACATAACCCCTGAGACTGGTCGCGATGATGATGGGTCAAAAGGACCCGCTCGACCTGCCGAACACCTATCGGGGCCAACTGAACAAGGATCTTGCCCGACCCGAATCCCACCAGGAGGGCACGATCTCCGTTCTTGACGATGTAGACGTTGCAGGTGTCATCAAACACATAGAGATGCTCACTGAGTCTCCTGAGCTCGCCGGAGGGACGGAAATCCCGGTCGTGTTTCCGGTCAGGGTCAAAAGGAAAAGGTTTTCCGGCGCGGATTGCAGGAGGCGCGGGGACCACTTCCGCACGGCAAACATCAGCGGCATTTGAAATCAGCGCGATCAGAACGATGAGAACACGCGCCATCATTGAAGTTACCCCGTTCCCCCCGCGAGTCTTGAAGTCCATTCTGATAACTCGCATTCACGCAGAATTTGGTCTTGCACCCAATTGCCGAGTCACCACCGATGAAAATGGGACCGATTCCCCCCTGCAAAAGGGGGTGAAGGCTGTCACTCAGGGGGCTGAGTGCCAGCCTGCGGGGGGTGTCTCTGTTCCGGCCTGACCGGTTCTCTCGATAAAAGGAGAATCCCCCGGCAGCCTGGGCTGCCGACCCCCTTTGCCAAGGGGGATTTTCATTGAAACCCCCGATTCTCAGGGCCGCGAATTCAGCAAAACCACGGCCTCACCCTGTCGGACCGCCACTGAATCGACGGCCCGATAGTCGACCTGCCAAACTGAAACATCCCCATTGGCTGGAACGATGCCTCCCCCCGCCGGGATAACCTGGAAACAGGTTCGATTCAAAGCCATCACCTGATCGACGCTGGACGGGTTTACCATAACCAGCCCATTGGTAAACCTCCGGGCATAGATCTCCGTCTGTCCCACGCGAAGATCATCAATTTCCAACGGGGTCGGCTCTAAGGGCTGCCCGATGAGAATTGAGTACTCCGGGAACCCTTCCGGCTCCAGGGAGAGCTCTATGTTCAGATAAGTCTGTTCCCCCTTGATCAGAAGGTAATTCCCCAAATAAAAGAGACGACTGCGAACATCATCTGCCGAGTTGAGGTAACTCTGGGCCAGGATGATGCAGTCTTGCTGGACAAGATGGAGAATCCGGTTCATCTGCAGCTTCCAGTCAGCCAATTCAAATGGCTGATTGGGCCCCCATTGGGAGAATCCTTCAACCATCACTCCGTCGGCACCGGAATAATCGGTCTGATCGCGGGTCGTCA
>JBGPHY010000452.1:0-5204 GCA_041484625.1 Terriglobia bacterium
CGGGTTCCCCCTTTCTTTATACGATCCCGGCTACAGGGGAGCGCCCCATGCAGTTCGTTGTGGAGGACCTGCCAAAGGGCCTGAAGGTAGATTCAGGATCGGGCCAGATCACAGGCCAGCTTGCCAAGCCAGGGGGCTACCCAGTGATATTCAAAGCCCGAAACCGGCTCGGTTCAACTGAACGTCCATTCAAGATCGTATGCGGCGACCGATTGGCCCTGACCCCGCATATGGGTTGGAACAGCTGGTATGTGTGGGAGAACCACGTAACTGACCAGATCATGCGAGCGGCCGCCGATGCCATGGTCGGTACCGGTCTGATCAACCACGGCTGGATGTACGTCAACATTGACGACTGCTGGGCAGTTAAGCCGGGCTCAACGGACTCTTCCCTGGGAGGCGAAACGCGCGATGCCGGGGGCCGGGCCAATGCTAATCGCCGTTTTCCCGACATGAAAGCCTTGACGGGCTACATCCATTCAAAAGGACTGAAGGCGGGGATTTATTCTTCTCCGGGTCCCTTGACTTGCGCCGGACATGTGGGGTCCTATCAGCATGAGGAATTGGATGTTGAGCGCATTGCGGAGTGGGGGTTTGACTTCTTGAAGTATGACTGGTGCTCGTACAGTGAAATCGTTAAGAACCCGGACAGGGCGGATCTTCAAAAACCCTATCGTCTCATCAGCGATTTGTTGAAGAAGCAGCCTCGGGATGTCGTGCTGAATCTCTGCCAGTACGGTATGGGCAATGTCTGGGAATGGGGGAAGGAGGTGGGTGGGCACAGCTGGCGTACGGCTGGGGATCTGGGTGGAAGCTTTGAGGAAATCGGTGTGGCCCTATTCCGCGATGGCTTTGACGTCTATTCTAAGAACCGCCTGCACAGCTATGGCGGGCCAGGCGGCTGGAACGATCCGGACTACCTGCTGCTAGGCTACCTGAGCAACTGGAAAGGCCAGACCGTTCCCACTCCGCTGACCCCCAACGAACAGTACACCCAGGTGTCGCTTTGGTGCCTGCTGGCGGCGCCGTTGATACTCAGCGGTGACATCACTCGTCTCGATGAATTCACTCTGGGCCTGTTAAGCAACGACGAGGTGCTCGAAGTGGACCAGGACGCCCTGGGACGCCCCGGCCGCCGTGTGGCCAGCGACGGGCCACTGGAAATCTGGGCCAAAGATATGGAGGACGGCTCTCAGGCGGTGGGGCTCTTCAATCGGGGCGAAAGGGAAATGGAAGTCATAGCCCGCTGGCAGGACCTCTCCTTGCGCGGGGCAAAGAATGTTCGCGATCTGTGGCGGCAGCAGGACCTTGGCCAATTTGAGGGTGAGTTTCGCTCCCGGGTGCCTCGCCATGGGGTCAGACTGGTACGCATGAAATAGGAACCGTCAGCGAATTCTTAACTTGAAGGAGAAATTATGAAGAAAAATCGAAGACAGTTCTTAATGAATGTTGGTGCCGGTGTCGCAGTACTGGGTCTTCATAGGGAGTCTGAACTGAGGGCTGTCCCCGGGACCGGAGTAAAAATTGGAATGTGCGACTGGAACTTGGGTCCCCAGTGCGACCCCGGCCAGATTCCCAAGGCGAAAGAAGCCAGCCTGGATGGGATCCAGGTCAGTGTGGGGACGGATCCCAGCAACATCCTGCTGCGTAAGAAAGAGGTTCGGGAAAATTACCTCCGCCTGGGAAAACAGCATGACATTTCCTTTTGCTCGGTGGCGGCCGGGCTCATGAACCAGATCCCTCTCAAGTCGGAGCCGGAAGCGGCAATCTATGTGATCGATGCGCTGGAAGTAGCCGCCTGGCTGGGGGCCAAAAATATTCTCATGGCTTTCTTTGGTAAGGGCGACCTCCGACAGGCTGTCGGCCCGGAGCAATATAAGAACACCAGCACGGGGCCCTTCAAAGAGTACGAACTCGACTGCTCCGGCGTTGACCGGGTGGTAGCGGCCCTCAAACAGATTGCTCCAAGGGCCGAATCACTCGGAGTGGCGCTGGGTTTTGAGAACACACTCACCGCCAAACAGAATTTGGAAATCATCGACCGCGTGAACTCAAAGATGTTCCAGGTTTATTACGACGTCGGCAATTCCACGGCCTATGGGTATGATGTGCCCACCGAACTCCGCCTGCTGGGCAAGGACCGGATCTGCCAGGTACATCTCAAGGACTGGAAGACCACTCTTCTGGGGTCAGCCGAGGGCCAGGTCAATTTCCAGGCTGTCGCCCAGGCGACCAAGGAGATCGGGTACGACAAATGGTTTGTTCTGGAGACCAGCGGTCGCAAGGGGCACTTTGTGGAAGACACTCGCACCAATGTGGCCTTCGCCAGAAGATTGTTGGGGTAGACCGGGTGGGTCCAGCGGTATTCTTTGGGGGAGAATCTGTTTGGTTTGGGGAGGTCTTCTACCGCTCATGTCCGCCGCTCTTAATTGCACCCCATTTGATAAAGGAAGTTGAAGAGCGCCGTATCCTTAAGTTAAACTTAGGCCAGCTATACCGAGAAACTTGGAACCCAACAGTGGCGACTACCCAATAAGTCGACAGGTGGGAAAGTCCAAGCAATGAATATCTCTGTTATCCATTGAATAAATCGGAGGAAACGGATGAGTCATAAAGGAATGAATCGTCGAGGGTTCTTCAAGACCTCCGCCGTGTTGCTGGGGTCTGTGGCAGTCCAACCGCTCCCAAGAGTCTTTGGAGCCAGCAAGCCTACCGCTATCGACCTAGTACCCCTGGGCAAGAAAGGATTAAAGATCTGCCGGCTGGGTTTCGGCACCGGCAGCATCGGAGGGAAAATACAACGCGATCTGGGGCAAGCCGAGTTCACTCGACTGATCCGCTATGCATACGATCGGGGCATCACATATATCGATACTGCCGATATGTATCGCACCCACGAGATGGTTCGTGAAGCCATTAAAGGTTTGCCCAGGGAGAAACTCTGGATCCAAACCAAGATGTGGTGGTCGCCAGAGAACATACAGAAACCGTTTGAAGCCCTGGACCGCTACCGTAAAGAACTCAACACCGACTATGTCGATAGCCTGTTGATTCATTGCACCATGAAACCCACCTGGCCTGAAGATGTTAAACCCATGATGGACGCTTTCAATGAAGCTCAGGCCAAGCAGTGGGTCCGCTTGCGGGGGATGTCCTGTCATGGATTGCCGGCGCTTCACCAGGCGAGCAAGGTGGATTGGGCGGAAGTTCAACTGGCCCGAGTTAACCCGCAGGGACGGCACGTGGATGGGCCAATTCCAGACACGGAGACCGGCTTGATTGATGAAGTCATGAAGGAAATCCGGGCCATGCACGCCAGCGGCCGTGGCGTCATCGGGATGAAGCTGGTTGGAAATGGGGATTTCACCAATCGTGCCGACCGCGAACGAGCCATTCGCTATGCCATGACCTGCGGCTGTGTGGATGCGATCGTCATCGGTTTCAAGAGCGCTGCCGAGATTGATGAGGCCCTCGAAAATACGAATCGTGCCTTAGCCGTGGCAGCATAGCTCCCCCTGGTCAAGGGGACAACTTAGGCCATGTGGGAGCAGGGTTCCGCCCAGACGAAGGTCGATTGTTTTATTTTAGAGATCGTCCGCCGGAGAGAGACTCCCACACTAAAACCGCATTTTCATAGGCGTGCGGCATGAGCTTATTCAAGTTTGGCGCCGCCGATGAGAATGGCAGGAGTAGCAACCGTGAGCGCATGGGCGACTGCGGTCGCCGCGAACCGTGGGTTCCTCGTCGGATTCAAGAGCCCACGCTTCCCGCCAACAACGTGGCCAGTGTGGCTACCAAGAACCGGGTTTTCACAAGAGCCCATACAGCATCTGCAGGGCCTGCTTAACAACTAGATCGGCGGCCTGGGGAGCGAAGGGACTGCTCTTGACTTCGTATCCTCCTTCTTTGTAGAGGCGTGCCGGTGGGAGGTAATCAGTTGCCCCATTGCAGTGCGTCAGCAGGAAAGTGTATTTGAAGGGAGAGCCGGCCTTGACTGCCATCCCCACCTCGGTCAGCATCTCACAGCCAAATCCAATGAAGGCGGCGTCCCCGATACGGGCTGCCGTGATATTCAATCGAGTGGGTGGATCCTCTGGACGGGCGAGGGTTTCGCCGAGTCTCTTGCCCGGCAGTTCAACAGTCGCAAAGGAGCTTTTGATTTGCCCTGCCGGATTGGTTTTCTGATTTCCAGGGCTAATGCCCGGGCAAATAACCGATCGTGGATGCCCGTGGAAAGGGCCTTTCGCGCTTCATACCCGGACATTTGTACCGGCAGGTCCGGAGTTATGTCTACTCGGGCAGTCCCGGCTCGCAACTCCTGGCTCCTGTCCTGGGAGCCGGCAGGGTTTGTGAAGAAAAGGAAGAAAAACATGGAAAAGACGAGAAAGGTTCCAATCTGCAGTCTGGTTTGTCGCACTGGTTTCTCCCGGAAACGAGCGTTATTCATGCAGGAATTCGTCCACGAAGACCACTCAGTTCACAAGGAATGAGAACCCGCGTGGGGTATGACCACCCCCCGCGCGGCGGCATGACCTCGAGATGGAGACTAGGCTGTCAATTTTGCCTGCCCGGCCAGGAATCGATCCACTCGCTGGGAGACATCCCTCAGATAGGCGGCATTGCCCCCGTCTATCTCGAGCGTCACATAACCGTTGTACCCAATCTCGTCCAGGGCCTTGCGCACCTCCGCCCATTCGATATCTCCTTCTCCAAGGTTCTTCCAGTAAAACTGGCCATCCTTCCGGTCCAGGGCGAAGTCCTTGAGATGGAGCTTGACGATCCGCTTGCCCAAGGTTCGAATCCAGTCCTGTGGATATCCGTAAAAAACAATATTGCCTACGTCAAAGTAAGCCTTCACCCACGGAGATTGGAATTCGTCCACGTATCGAGCAAACTCCAGCGGGCTGAGCAGGAACTTGTTCCACACCTCTTCGATACCGATCATGACCTTGAGTTCCTGGGCCAGAGGCAGAATCCGTTGACGGATAACATTCTGCGAACGCGTGTAGGCATCCTGGTAGGAAACCTTGGTGTTCACCACAGCCGGAACCAGCAGGACCGTGTCCGCTCCCCATAGCTTGGCGTTGCGCAAAGAGGTTTCCATACCTTGCACGCTCCGTGTCACGTCTTCAGGGTTGCTGCTCGACAACGGATACTTTTAGTGGTCCATATTCATGACCGAGTGGATCTTCAATCCGGACTTC
>JBGPHY010000453.1:0-5187 GCA_041484625.1 Terriglobia bacterium
GACAATCGGTCGAGGAGGCGTTTGGCGGCCGGCCGACCTGTTTCTTTTTGCAGGGTGCCGACGGTGATATCAATCCTTACTACGCCGCTACTCCTGAGCAGGCTGGCGCGATCAAGTTCTGCCAATGGACCGGGCAAGAACTTGCGCAGGAGGTTGTCCGTGTTGTGAAAGCTATCCGCCCGGAGAACCTGAACCCCTCCCGGATCGATTTCAGTGAGGACGAAATGGTCTTCAACTTGCGGTGGCCGGTCGAGCAGTTTCGCGCCGGCCTATTGAAGGAGTTTGGGCCCAGAGTATTTGAAGATCATGCAGACCTGCTCAAGGATCAGCCCGTGCCCAACACGCTCACCTTAAGGGTAGCCACAGCCCTGATCGGGAGAAAAATCGCCATTGCCGCCGTGCCCGGGGAGCCTTTTGTGGACTTTCAGGGGATTTGGCGCAATCGTTGCCCGGTTCCTGACGCTTTTTTCCTGGGCTATACCAATGGATATTTCGACTACCTCCCGACCATTCAAGCCGCCTCCGAAGGCGGATACGGCGCAGGCGATTCCAACACCTATCTCGAGGTGGGCGCCGGTGAGCGGATGGTTGACCACGCACTAACGAAAGTATATGAAATGTTGGGCCGGCTAACCGACATGCCGGAGGACCTCAGAAAGCCGCAGTGAAGCGGCAATTCGCGACGCCCGCCTACAAACGCTTCACAGCTACGCCTGTATAGACAAAGCCGGCAATCCTGGGTGTTGCTTCGAGATAGAAGCACTTCAGTCTCTCGAAGACAAATCTCTGCCCTTCGATTAACGAATTGACCTCCCTGTCCAGATGGCAACCGGCACCACCAGCTTTGAACAGTGGCCTGAACATCCTCTGCCAGAAGTGAATCGATTTGTCCGGACTCCGACCGTGCTCCAGGAAGACAAATCGGCCGTTCTTTTTCAGCACGCGATGAACTTCGGCCAACGCCGGGTGAACCTCGGGTATACTGCACAAGGTCCAGGTGCTTACCACCGTGTCAAAGGATTCCGAAGGAAATGGCATCTTTTCCGTGCCGAGCATGTGGAAATCGACGCGAATTCTCGAGTTCTTAATCCGTTGGCTCGCCAATCGCATCATATGGAAGTTGGGATCGACCGCAGTGATTTCTTCGACACTGCCCGGATAGCACTCGAGATTCAACCCGGTGCCAAAGCCGATCTCCAGGATCTCTCCGGCCACATAAGCCAGGGCTTCTTTGCGCATTCGCTTCACCTCTGGGCGGGACAGGGCACGGTCCATAAGATGGGGGAAGATGTGATTTGAATAAAAGCCCATGATTGATCTCCGGCGGTTTCGCAGACGTTCTAAAACCGCTGCCCTTTTCTGAGTCTCAATCTGTTCGCAGAAGGCCGAGACTTTAACAAAGCCGCGCACCATCGCAGAGATGCTGTAAAAGCCCGTATCTAGTCGATTACCGATCCTTGCCAAGAATACCCGGAAGCCATCGGGCGGCATTGTCGTGAAAGAACTTGCGCAGGACCGGCTCTGGTAGCTGGAGTCCCCGCACCTGGTGCCCTTTGTACTCGACGGTTTGATCCGTCGCAAAGAACTTCCAGTCTCGTTCGTAGGTGCTCGTCCATTCCCTTAGCCTCTCTGCAGAATTGTCTTGCGGCAAAAGTTCCAAATCGGTTCCGTAAAGAATTCGGTCCTGATACTTGATTACGAAGCCCCGGACTTTGTCGTGCGGTTGAAGCATCAAGTACGGGATACGTGCAGCAGTGTCGACGGCAAAATTAGGATACCGGTCCAAGCGATTGGCGATCTCGTTGACGTCCGTCTCCATGCTGCCGAGATGTGCGCCGACCACCCGGAGCTTGGGGTTTTCTGCCAGCAGATGGTCGCGCGCGCCAAGAATGGCGGTTTTCGAAGGCCACTCGGGATGGAGGTACGCGTATTCTTCAGGGTGCTGTTTGTAATATTCATAGTCCGGGCTGGCGGTATCGGGGGGCTCCCAACAGGAAGAGGGTTCCGCAAGGTGAGCCACCACCGTCCGATGGTGCGCAGCAATATCCTTATAGACAGGTTCAAAGACAGGGTCATCAGGCATCAGGTACTTGCCCGCTTTCGTCTTGATCTCCATGCCGATCGTCTTGTAGATCTTCACGGCAATGGCCCCCTCCGAAAAGTCCTTGTTGAGTTGGCGGATGACCCTCCGGCTGAAACCAGGCTCTTCGAAGTCATATGGGCTGATAGTTGTACATAAAGCGGCGCGGCCCTTATTGCCGCGAACTACGCGCAAAACCTGTCCGCGTTGTGGCTCCAGTCCTTTAAAGAAAGGATCTCGATCGTCAATCACACAAATGTCAAGGATACCCAGCTTCAGACGCTTCAAGAGAGCAATGAAAGCTGGGTCATTCTTGAACACGTGAACATGCGTGTCGATGGGCTTCATTTCAGCAAAGGCTTCCAACAATGCACCCTGGCTGTCTGCATCTGCATCAGGGCTTTGCCTTGCCAGGAAAACGGATGATAACTTCGGAGAGACGATCAACATCCCGGCTGCCACTAGCACAGCCACAAAGAGTACCTTAAGGTTTTTCAATTTTGTCCTCCAATAAACCCCGTTTCATGAAACTGGAACTGAATGGGGCATTATAATTCACAGCTCTGGCTCTTTTCCCCCTAAAAGGATCGATATTCTCACGGCGCCTTTAACATTGAAGAGTGAGAAGACAAAGAAAGGCAGCGTAAGCAGAAATGAAAGGCACCAGGTCTTCAGGAAAAAGATAGTCCGTCGATCCTCGGCCTCGATCAACAGGGATCATAGAGCGAGGGAAAGCCCCAGGCTGAAAGAGCAGAATGATTGACTGACCACTCCGACAGAAAGCACCGGGTTTCTTTGTGTTCTTGATTCTTTCTGGGATGGTGTGGTTTGCTAGTCCTTCAAGAAGTGAGAAGCGTCCCCAGTGGAAAGGAAATCTGTTTGAGCTGCCTCTTTGTATTTGCAGCATCCCCAACCGAAGGGAGAACTGTGGGACGATTGATGAACCCGGTGCAGAAAACCGAGGGGGCTTTGTCCTCCTGGTCAGGGCAAATTGGGACTAATAAAATCTTCCTATTTGTCACCGGGATTGGTCCCCGGAACGCAGAGATCTGTGCCAGGACAGCGCTGGGATTGGACGATCCAGTTCATCAAGCACAAAATGGTCAGACGAGGCGGCCCGACGCTGTTCTCATCATCGGTCTATGCGGGAGTTTGGATGCGGCTATTGGTGAATCTACGACTGTCTCCTACTCTGACTGTCTTTGTACCGACAAGAACCTGCCCCCCATCTCCTGTTCCCCGAGCCTGACCGGACAGATCATCAACCTGCTCAACTCAAGGAACATTGAATGCCGTCCTGTCGTCGGGATTTCCTCGTCCCGAGTGGCGACCTTGAAGGCTGAGAAGCTCCAGTTGGGTACCAGAGGCGCAAAAGTGGTAGACATGGAGAGCTACCCGATCCTTTCCGCAGCCAACCATGCCCAACTCCCAGCCGCCGTAGTCCGCGTTGTCTCCGATTCCCTGGACCGCGAGATGCCCGACTTCAACCGGGCACTAAGAACCGACGGTGGGATAGACCCACTCAGAGTAGCCGGAATTTTACTCGGGTCACCAATCACCACACTCAAGTTTCTTTCGGCCTCAAGGAACTCGACTCAAAGACTGAAAGAAGCCCTGGAACTCATTTTACCGAGAAATCTCTCTGGCTCAGGTAGCTTATGAGGGAAGGATCAAATCTTCGGGCTCGACAGGTGCGAGCAGGAAGACGCCGTTGCATGGTTCTTCAGCTTCCTTCTCGTCGAGGTCATCGAGTCTCATGATCTGTCTACTGTTACCAATTGCGATGGCAGCGGCCCAGCTCGGAACGTTGGAAGGATATGTGTTTCGGGAGACCGACGGCGGGCCGCCGCGACGTCCTCTGACGGTGGAATTGATCGACCAGGGGCGGACCGGGTACCGGAAGACCACAAAGGCAGATGGTACTTTCCTGTTCAATAAGGTACAAGAAGGGCCCTACACGATCCGGGCCCGGTCCAGCAACTTTATCATTATAGAAGATGTCGTCACGGTGACGAGCAAAGGGAAGAACTTCGCCGCAGTGATGCTTCCCAAGCGCCGGGCCGGAGCGCAAACATTCAGAACCGTAACCGCGGATCAACTGGCAACTCAGTCGGATCGCGACTTGCAAAAGAAACTAAAGCAGGCGGCCGGGTTGGTGGCCAAGAGGGATCTGGCCGGGGCGATTCGGCTGTATGAACAGGCCGCGGTGGCGGCCACGCAGCCAGGACTCTGGGACGCACTGGGACAGCTCTATCTTCAAATGGGGAGGAAGGATGTGGCATTTCAGGCCTTCGAGAAGGCCATCGAGCAGGACCCGAAATACTTGCTCCCTTACAGGCATTTGGGGACAGTCTATTTGGAGGAGCGACGGTTTAAGGAGCTGCTGGCAGTCGCCAATCGCGCGTTGGCGATCGACTCAAGGTGGCTGACGGCATATGCCTTCTTGGCGGAGGCGCAGGTGGGAACGCGAGATCTGGAAGGAGCGCAGCGGTCCGCTGAAACAGCCTTCGAACTAGCACGAGGTAGAGCCCCGGGACCTTACCTGCTCCTGGCGAAGATCCGGTGGGCTCGACGGGATTGCACGGTGGCTCGCAAACACATGGAACGCTATTTGGAGCTGAACACATCGGCACGCGAACGCCCAGAGACGCTGAAGTCGCTGGAGATGCTGAAGGCCTGCGGACCCGCCCCATAAGGGTGAAGTTCGAAAGATGTTGGGTGATTGCCGCCCCGAACCGGACCAAGAATGGCGCTGCCGCTGAGTGTGGGGGATACCTCAGGAGTCTGGTTGCCACGGGCTCCAGATCCAGATTATCGGGTTACAAGCGTTTGACAGTCGAATCGAAGCGGGATATAAGGGTCGGGAAACGTTCCCACGAACTGAATTCGACTGCAGCCTCAAGTTGGCAAATTAAGGCCATGAGAGAACCTATTGTCTTCGTGCACGGCTTATACCAAAGGCAAGTATTTATTCATTTTTGTTACGGCATTGTTGCCGGTCTCGGTCTTACTGGTCGGCGGACGCGCCCAGACGCTGGACGATTTGATGGCCGTGAAGTCGGCCCGGTCCCGCGCTGTGACTTCAGTCGCTTCGGAGATCGCGACCC
>JBGPHY010000454.1:0-5181 GCA_041484625.1 Terriglobia bacterium
AGCCATGAGAAAGGAGTTTCACCATATGAAGAAGATCGCCGCCGTGACCCTTCTGTTGACATTGGCACTGCCCATGAGCAGCTATGCTTTCTTCTTTCCCATGATCGTCTTTGACCCTACCGTCAATGGCGCAATTGACGCTTTGAACGCCGCGACTACAGCCAATCAGATTCAACAGATCTTGAACCAGATCGAGCAGATTAAGACGGCAGTCGATACTTATCTCCAGCTAAAGGAAACCTACGACCTAGCAAAGAGAATGTCGCAGTATTTGACAGGCCTCAATATTTACGCGCTGGAGCTAGGCCGCTGGCAGGGGCCGGGAGGAGGGAAGGATCTTTTCGGGTCCACCTCGGGGATTCAGCAAGCCATGGGAGGCCAACTGACTCCAGCCCTGCCTAGGAGCTACAGCGAAAGCACCAATCCGTTGAATTCCTACACCCCAGAGTTCATTGCGGCCATGAACTCGTTGACCAAAGACCGCGTTAAGGCCAATGCCTCAACGGTGGCCATTGCCGATTCCGCGGCCCAGCAGAGTCTCGCCACTGTTGGCAGTGTAGCCGGGGCGGTTGCTGGATCTGAATCGCGAGTGGAAGCACTGACCCAGGCGGCTCTTTCAGATGACCCTGAGATGAACACTCATGCTGCCTTGCTAAACCGTATTAACGTCGCTGCTGCATACTCTCTGGCTAGCCAGCAAGATGCCAACAAGCTTTTAAGTGTCATTGCCAATGCTCATGCGGTTGCCTTGAAGTCGGAGCGTGAACGGTACGCCCAGGCCATTAACATGGACGTCTATCTGAAGAACAACTTCAAGAAGGACTGGACGTGGGCTTCGGCTGGCGCTACCGATGCATACCAGTCGATCAAGATTTCCGATTACGTTCGGTTTTAGCGCACCGTCTCAATGGATATTAGGCGCCACATCTCGGCCGCCCAGTAACATCAACGACGATCCCCTGAATAAATTCCCCCATTCAGGGGGGCAGCAGGCTTCAGCCTGAGGGGGGTGTCCTAGTGGGGAGGAGACTGGTCATCCCATAGGACAACCCCCGGCAAAATGACTGAAGCGATCTTGAGTCTACAGTGCCCTTCAAAGAAAGGGATTTTCATTGCCTCGATCGTGACCTTCAATAAGGTCTTGGACTACTCCTATGCCATTTCCTGAGTTTCAAGACGCCCTCAGGACATTTCTCGGCGAATACAGCGGCCTCTTCATGGGCTTGGGCCAAAACCTCTTCCGGGCCTTCGCCACGATCCTCATTGTGTGGTTCGGGGTCAAAGCAGCCCTGTCCTCAGCCGAACATGGAGGAGGGTTTTATTTTTCCAGGTTCGTCACGCTGATCCTGTTGATCAGTTTCAATTACTTCATGATCTACCAGTACCCGCATTTCTATCAGCTCATCACCGATCAGGGATTCGAACTGGCCAACAGAATCAAGCTCGACCTGGACACCGAATTTGCCGTCAACATCCTCGACACCATGGAGAGGCCCGGCATCTTCGACGTGTTCTATGCACTCGTTTACTTGGTCATCTACCTGGCTATCACAGGGCTCTCCATTGTCACGTTCTACGTTACGGCACTCGGTTTCATTGCACAAGGTATCTGTGTCCTGCTCGGCCCTGTCTTCATTCCATTCTTCATCGTTCCTCAGATGGAATGGATGTTCTGGGGATGGTTCAAGGCCTTGCTCCAATATAGTTTTTACCCCGTAGTGGCTAACGCCTTCATCTACGTTTTCTCTCGTATGATTACCAGCCCCAGGTTTCATGCCTGGGAAAATCTCTCTGCCGAACAGGTGATCTCCAACTTCCCCGCCATGCTGATTGTTTTCTTTGCTGCCATGTGGTCCATTGCCAAGATCCCGTCTATCGTCAACAGTATCTTCAGCGGATCAGCGGGGCAGGCCACCTCTCCCATCGTCATCACCCGGAGATAGGGTTCCCCATGTCCCAAAACAAAGACTTCAACGAGGCCAAACAGCTCTTCTTTGCCCAGTTCGGCAATGCCCTGGTGACAAATACCTATCTCAAGATCGCCCTGGCTGCCGTTTCACTGATAGCTCTGGGATTGCTGGTCTTGAACTTCAAAACCCAACAGATGGTGAGGAACTTCAAGCCGCTTGTTATCCGCATTGATCAAATTGGGAGAGCCGAAGCCATCGCCTACCAAAGCCTGACCTATAAGCCCCAGGACGTGGAGATGAAGTACTTCCTGTCGGAGTTCTGCAAGCTTCACTTCGCTCGGAACCGGGCCACCCTCAAGGACAGCTTCTCGCAGTCGCTCTACTTCATCGAGGGAACCTTGGCCAACACCATTATCGATGGCTTCAGGAAGAGCAAGATCCTCGAGAACTACCTGTCGGATCCCACTCTGCCCGAGATCGATATCGACGTGAAAAATGTGGTCCTGGAAGAGATCCAAAACCCGCCCTTCAAGGCCAAGGTTGATATGCAGAGGGTCTACATTTCAAGGGTCGATAGAAGCGAGATCAAGCGGGAGTTCTCAGCGGTTTCGCTTGTCTTTTCCTTTAAACAAAGGATCGAAAATGACCTGATCACGGTGAATCCCTTGGGGTTGACCATCACCTATTTCCGTGAAGACAGGGCATTCCAATAGAAGGGGGTGAGCATAATGGATGTTGCTCTCGAGAGGGAAAAGGCCAATCTCTTGTTGATGGATTTACTACTGGCTTCCAAAGCAGCCGAAAGGCTAATTTCGGCTTTTTTCGAGGTCGGGGCCATTCATGGAGAACCCTTCATGAGCATCTGGACCCATCTGGACAAAGCCATAGATCAAGCCCAACAGGCCATTGCACCACGCAAAGTCTCTGAAGAACAGCTGAAGGCCCAGATGAATTCTGCTTAGGGCAATAGCGGATTCATCTTAAGAGTTGGTCGCGGTAGCGACCATTTAATACTGGCGCGTCTATTTGTTGCCGGCCCCGAGGAATTTCAGGGCGTCTTCAAACATGACCCGGCTGGCATCCCTGATTATTTGCCGCCCACTGTTGTAGTAAATGCGTTGGCCCGGAATTGCCACCTCAAAGTGCGGGCTCTCGGCCTCACTCCCACTTATCCTTGGCTTTGGCAGTTGCTTTGGTCTGCCACTGCATATTTGAAGGAGCATCGGCCCCGCCGCGCTTCAGCGGCTTTACGTGGTCGACTACATAGCCCCGGCATGCGCCACTTGTCTTACCAGTAGACGGGCATGGATGCGACATCATAAAAGCCTGTCGCGCTTTGGGATCCCTTTTGATGCGTCCATGAGAATCCCGCGGAACGCCTACCGCACGTTTTGACCGATGAGTGCTCTTGATAGAAGTACTGCTCTTGGGGGAATGGTAGGAAGTAGAGTGGCTTCGGTATCCACGCGATCCGCGTGCGTAAAAAACAGGGGGAAAAAGCACAAACATCAGGAAGACCGTGAAGGCTTTGCGCATGCACTATCTCCTCCCGAGGGATACGGAACTGCTCCTACTTGAGAATCTGAAAGAGAACCAGGATCGAGACTAGAACTACCAACCCGATGTTAATCCAGCAGAATCGCCTTACTTCGGCCAAGAGTTTCATGAAGTTTTGTTAATCTAGGATGATCCTGGGTTTTCATGTCCTCCGATCCGAATATCGTCAATACTTGCCAGTCGCTTTATGGTTGGAATAAGAAGAGGCCTGAGCCAACCCATCCTTTCCCGTGTCTCTGGAGTCTTCCGGCCAGCGTTTCACTTGACATCTGCAGATAAGCCGAGAGGAAACTCCAATTCTCCGGAGGATTTAGTGTCATCGGGTCATGGGGAATCTCGCCCACTCCCAGCCTTCTTCCAGCGTACTTTCCTGGGTTGTCCGGAGAATCTGTCCTTTGTGCTTTTTTCCGATAACATTCCTCCACTCTGAATACTCCTTATAGATGAAGGGACAAATTGGTCCCTGCTGAAAACCCACTTTTAGAGTGGAGGAGTTCTGTGATCGAGCAACAGCCAAGCACTCGCCCAGAGCCTTCACAAGGCTCCCATGGCTCGCCACCTGGGAGGGGATTGCCGAAGGCCGAGTGAGGGGACGATTCGGCAAGATTAGGATTGTCTTTTGTAGCCGGCCGGCACGCCCATGATCGCTAATGTCACCATTGTTACTCTGATTGTTTTTCTGGTGATCGGATTCACGCTGCTGGAACACCTGCGCTTCCTGGCCCCTTTCCGTAACCAGATTCTTGCCACATACCAGCACTTCATCATCGCCTATTTCGTCCTTTCCTCTGTGCCAATATGAATGACACATCTTCCCTGGCTTAAATTAGAGTAGAGGGCAGGCTCGACATGCGGTTGAAGGACAAGAAGGGCGGCCAAGGAAGCCCGGGCGAAGGCCGGTGAGGACAAGGTCTCGAACACGAAGCCCTCCCACATTCTGATGGACTACCTGGGCGACTATGAGAATCCGGCGTACGGCGTAATGAAAATCGGGCTAGAAGATACTCAGCTCCAGTTCGACTTCCACAAGATGCGATTCCCGATGACTCACTTCCACTACGACCGTTTCGACACCCCCGATGACGAGCTAGATGGCAAGTGGTCGGTGAACTTCCGCGCCAATCCCCAGGGTGACATCGATCAAGCCGTCATGTCACTGGCCAACGGATAAGACCATTGTTTTCATTGAGATCTGACTTTGGTAAAGCACAGGTTCTTCAACGGGGGGAATTTGGAGAATTGCATAACCGCTAAGCAACCGGATATAGGCGGTATCCATTTCCAAGTCCTGCACCACAGAGTATTCCTAGGGACAAAAGGTCCGTCGTGTGTTGTTGCCTTACTTCAAGTCAAAGTAGGTAGTATTGCCAATCGTCTGGGCCGTTCCGCCCTTGCCGTCGGAGAAATCAAAATAGGTGAAGCGCCCAATTTTTTGAGCGGTACCATTGACGCCATCGGAAGAGTCAAAGTAGGTGAAATTGCCGATCTTTTGAGCAGTTCCACGCCATCCATTGGAAAAATCGTAGTAAGTGAAATTACCAATCTTCTGGGCTGTCCCGGTACCACTCGGAAGACTGTAGTAGGTAAAGTTACCTAGTCGTTGGGCCGTCCCTGTCTTGCCATTCTGGAAATGAAAATAGGTCATGTTGTTAGTGCTTGAACTTGATCCAGAATGAGATTGAGATTGGGCTTCTTGCGTGGCTAACGGAGTATA
>JBGPHY010000455.1:0-5169 GCA_041484625.1 Terriglobia bacterium
ACACTGGGACCTGGTCGAGTCCGATGGGTGCATCCAGATTGCGGATTCTGGATGTTGAAACGCTTCGTCGCGGATCGCAAGCTGGAGGCCTTGGTTAGCGGCCGAGACCGATACCTGGGCCGCTAATCCAGACACACCTCGGCATCGAAAGGGTCAAGGGAAACGCAACCTCTTAGGGTGCCAGCAGAACCTTTTTCCAATGCAACAGGACATCGCTAATTACGGGGTTCGCTCGCAAGGCCCTGGAGATGCCGTTTCAGTAGGATAGTTTCAGAGAGATTGTCTACTTCGTTACAGCCTTCCCAGTCGATCCACACGTATTCCAGACAGATCCAGGGCGGTCTCTGGGCGTCCAAACAATGTCGGACCATTGGTCGAAAGTCGATCTGATTCAGGGGGAATCGGGTCTGCAGGCGCCCCATGGCGCCGCAACGTGCGTGGAAGTGGGTCGCGCAGGGTAATAGAAGATCCGCGGCCCCGCTGGGGAGGCCCTGATAGACAAAATGCCCGTAATCCAAGGTCAGCGTCAGCCCCGGGACTTGTTCAAGGAAGGTCAGCGCTGTTTCCGGACTCGGGCAGTTTGAGCCCAGGTGAGTTTCCACGCTATAAACCAGTCCTGCTTCGCGCGCCGCCGCCAACCTCCAGGCTGTTTCTTCGACCGCGAGCGCCAATCGGTCGGCAGGAGATTGTCCCTCCATCGGTGTTCCGGGCAGTCCAGTAAGATGCTGGCATCCCGCTGAGTGTGCAAACTCGATTGCCGAACGAAACCGGTCCCGGTTCTGCTGGCGGACATGCTCATCGGGATCGTTGACCGGTCGATGGCGCGGCTCGCGCCCCAACTGCAAAAAGACGTCCGCAAGAAGCAGTCCATGTTCTTCCAACTGTCTCCTGAGCTGTTTTCCCGCCAACCCGGCATTTTTCAGTATCTGCTCCGGTTGAAGATGCGAGCGCTCGGAGAACAAGCCGATATCCACGGCCTCCACACCGAGCAACCGAACAAGGTGGAACACCTCTGGGTGGGACAGCAACGGAAAAGTGAAGTCTGCGCAAGACAACTTCAAGGAATGAGTCATCGCAGTCCAAGCCTCCTTTTGAAGCCGGCCATTCATTAATGAACGGTTTGATCCACTCGAGTGACTCTTGCCGGTAACATTGGCGCCCTGGAGGTCTCGTGTCAATTTTCCTGACCTGCGCTCACACCCAGGCTGCGCGATTCGCGATAGATGCGGTTCATCTCCTTGATCGCCTTCTCCCTCCCAATCTCGCCATAGAGCCAGGCCTTCAATGGATGGCCGGCATTTTCCTGGAAGTAAACATAGCCGTTATAGCGGGGCCGGACGTAAGAATTGTCCATGCTGCGTAAAGTGGAGCGGAAAAAGCCGCCCGTGATGAAGTTGGCGCGATCGTCCAGCCAGGCTGCGCGATGGGCAGGTTGCCCCCCGCTCTCTGTGTAGATCCCCTTTTGAACTTCGCTCGACGCCACAAAGGCCATGTACGCCATTGCCGGTTCCCGATGAGCGCTCCTGGCGGAGAGGGCGATGCCCGTCCCGCCGAGCACGCTGCGCAACATACCGCGGCCGGGAATCTCAACCAAATCGGCGAATTGCAGGGTCTTCGGGGCGAAGCCTTGGCGTGCATAGTTGCTGTAGGTATAAGCAAACGGGCAGTAGACAAAGTCGTCCGTCCGGGTCATGGCCTCATAGACGGCGATTGGATTCCAATCCAGGGAACTCTTAGGAATCAACAACGCGAGTTGACGCAGCATGTCCGTGGCCTGAAGGCATGTGTCTGGATCCGACCACTCGTCGGTCGACGAGAAGAGACTACCATTCAGAGTGGCGGCCAGCATGACCAGGTGCAGTAACAGATCCACATGAAATCCCGAGAGCGCCACACGTCCGATGCCAGCCAGCCGGATGAGGTCATCCCAACTCCTCGGGACTTCCTCAGATGCAATCAAGTCCTCCCGAAGTTCGCCGCCGGGGCCGCGGCATCAATCGGCAACGCGACCAACTGGTCCTCGTATTCATAAGAGGCGAAGGAAGGCCCAACGGACTGGCATTTGAGTTCGTCCAGGATGGGGGCGAGGCAGTGGCGCAAATCGACGAAGATACCGTGGTCTACCGAGTAGCCGCACCACGGATGGTCCATGACCACAAGGTCGAAGGACTCTGCCAGCTCCGAGACATTGGCGTGGCCGAAGGCGTGCAAGGAGTGTTTCTCCCAGCCAATGATGACGTTGGGGTTCAGTTCTTCAAAACGTTGGGCGGTAGCCACCAGCGGAGGGAAAGCCCGGCTGTGATTCCAAGTGATCCCTCGCAGGAGACAGGGATTCTGTGTCATGAGTCCTACCTCAAGTCGGATCTAGCGGATGACCCAGTTCTGGCCCGTTTCCGCCGAACGGCAAGCGGCCTCGATCACTTCCATGGCTGCCAGGCCCAGCGTTCCTGGGGATCGGTTCGGTTCCCTGCCCAAGGCCGCCTCAATCAGATTGTGGGCCGGGGCCTGGTCCGGATAGATTTCCTTCGTCTTGAGTGGAGGGAAATCAACTCGTTTGCTGTTGAAATCCATTAAGCTCATTTCATCTTTCCACAATTCTAGAAATAATACTGCCCGGGTCCCGTAGAGCCTCACTTCGTAGTGCCGCTCGGCCAGGGGAGTTGCGCCTGTGCTGGCGAGCGACACAATGGTTCCGTTCTCCAGGCGCAGGCTCAGTCCATCGTAAATGTCCACCAGCGAGTCGTCATTGTCGATCCGCGCAAATACTTCCTTGGGTCGACTGCCCGTCAGGAAGGTGAGGTAGGCAGCCGCATGGGAAACTTGACAGTAGATTTGTCCACCTCCCGCAACTGCCGGGTCGCTGTATGACCCGGGGCGAGGCTGCAAATAAGTAGGACCGCCATGAGTCGGAGACGTGTCTCTCCCTTTGAGCAACTGGTCCACAGGATTGGTCATGAGCAGGCTGATCATTTTGACCTGGCCCAATTCTCCTTGCTGGACCAGGCGACGCGCCTCTTGTCCGTGCCGCGTATAGTGCCAGGGGCAGCTGATCAACAAATGCCGCTTCCGGGACGCGGCTAATTCGACCAGTTCGCTGGCCTCGCGGGCCCGCAGGGTCATGGGCTTTTCCAACAGCACGTGCAGCCCGCGTTCCAGTGCGGCCTTGGCTTGATCAAAGTGCATGTTAGGGGTGGAACTGATGATCACCGCGTCCAGATCTTCCGCCGCCAGCATTTCTTCCACTCGAGAGAAAGCACAAACAGCTCCAAAGTCACGGGCCACTTTTTCGGCTTCCGCCTGGTCCCGTTTCTGCACGGAGTAGAGTCGGGCCTCAGGGTGCTGTAGGATTGCGGGAATATGGGCAAAGCAGGCCCACCACCCCGCCCCAACGACGCCCACGTTGACCGTTGCCATAGGCTGTTCTCCCTCTATCGAGTAGAAAATGGCGAGAGGTAATCCCGATTCAGTTCGACTCCAAATCCCGGCCTGTCGCCCAAATGAATTTTCCCCTCCCTCGGCAGTGGCTCGCCCATGATCGCATCGAAAATCGGACGGATTTGGGTTCCGTCGCCGACGGTGAGATATTCAGCATACGGGGAGTTTGTGTTCGAGATAACGAAGTGGTAGTTGTACACAGTCGCGCCGTGGGGGATAACTGGAACATGATAGGGTTTGGCCATGGCCGCGATGCGTCGCGCTGCCGTCAAACCACCGCACCACTGGATTTCCGGTTGAATGACGTCGGTAGCCTGATGAACGAGAATTTGATGGAAAGCCTTGTAATGATACTCCAGATTCCCGGTGGCCACCAGGATCGGCGAGATGCGCTCCCGCAGGTAACGGTTGGCTTCCCAGGCCCAGCCGTTGGGGAGGGGATCCTCAAACCACTTCACATCGAACTCCCGGACGCGTGCGACTAACCGAGAGGCAAACTCGACGTCCCAGGAAAGATAGCAGTCGATCACTAACTCCATGCCGTCTCCAATCTTCTTGCGCACGTCGGCCACGATCTTCTCCATTTTGAGGATTCCGTCGCGCCCGCTCTCAACCCCATAAGGGGCGGCAATCTTGACCCCAGTGAAGCCCTTTCCGACCCAGGCTTCCACACAATCGGGGTGGGTCGTGACTTAGCAGGGGATCGGGTCACGAGCCTTTCCGCCCAGCAGATTGTAGACGGGCTGACCGAGCTTCCTCCCCAACAAATCCCAAAGCGCCAGGTCGACACCGGCCATGGCCATGCTCACCACGCCGCCCAGGCCGTAGGGTAGGGTCGCGCGCTCCATCTGGTCCCAGATCAGCTCGATGTTGAACGGATCCTGCCCAACGAGGAAGCGCCGGAAGTGCTGATCAATCACTGCGCAAGCAAATGCGCCCCCACCGTAATTTGCGGCACAACCAGTAATGCCGGCGTCCGTCTCGATCTCAATGGCGTAAGGATCCTGCCCCGGGCCCATCCACTGTGTGCGGACACGCGCGTACTTCGGATGAACCGACATGGGATTGGAAATCAGCGTATTGGCTTGCCAGCCGCCCCCCCAGTACTGGGATTCTCCGGAAGCGGCTCCCCGCTCGCCTTTGTTCCCGGAGCGGATGGTGTACAGCTTGACGTTGGTGATTTTCATAGGTTACTCCAGACAAAACGTGGAATTTCGAAAGTTCCTTCTCCTCCCGAGCCTCATCTCCTGTCCGGAAAGACTTAACAGCAGGTTCTCTTCTGGCACAACAATGGGGTAGGGATACAGTTTGACTCTTCCCTCTGGTGATCGACAAGCATAATCAAAAAACCGATTCGGCGCCAGGGGTGAGCCATGGCCATATTGGATGCAGTCTAGTGAAATGAAACGACAGGCCCTTCCCGTGGACCGGCGACATCAGTTCGAAGGCTGTCGCAGATGATTGTTACGCCGTCTCACAATAAACAGGACCCTGTGCAGGAGACAGGCCGTTGGGTGTCTGGCCTGCGCGCCGTTCGTACATGTGATCAAAGCCACCACCTTTTGGAAGTTCCACCACCGTGCCGTACCGGTTCGCCAGCCGCCTTACCCGTGCTGAATTCTCAGAAATTCCGGAGATCGGTAGTCCTTGGAGAACCTTGTTCCCCGTGTGAACATCGGTCTACTGTTGGACCAATTCCCTAATCTCTCAACGAAGGGACTATGATATGATCCG
>JBGPHY010000456.1:0-5141 GCA_041484625.1 Terriglobia bacterium
AGGTATTCCTGTCCATGCCCTACAGGATATAGCGGCTCAAATCTTGGTCCGCAACAATCGAGGCCAGCATCTTCCGGACGTACTCCGCATCGACCTTGACGTCTTTATCCTGAAGGTCGGGTCCCTCAAACGAAACTTCATCCAGTAGCCTCTCCATGATAGTGTGAAGACGACGGGCGCCGATGTTCTCCGTCCGCTCGTTGACCATGGCGGCAAAACGGGCAATCTCCTGAATGCCGTCTTCGCTGAACTCCAGCTTGATGGCATCCGTTTCCATGAGGCTGGTGTACTGCTTCACCAACGCATTCTTGGGTTCGGTCAGGATCCGCACAAAGTCATCAACAGTCAAGGACTCCAGTTCGACCCGGATCGGAAAACGTCCCTGCAGTTCCGGGATCAGGTCCGACGGTTTGCTCACGTGAAAAGCGCCAGCCGCTATAAACAGGACATGTTCTGTTCGGACCATCCCATAGCGAGTATTGACGGTCGTTCCTTCCACGATCGGGAGGATATCGCGCTGGACCCCTTCTCTGCTCACATCCGGTCCGTGCCCGGTTTCCCGACCGGCGATCTTATCGACCTCGTCCAGAAAGATGATGCCGTTTTGCTCCACCCGCTCCAGGGCAGTGCGGGTGACCTGGTCCATGTCGATTAACTTCTGCTCCTCTTCCTGGACCAGATAGTCGACAGCTTCCGAGATTTTCATCTTTCGCTTCTTGGTTTTCTGGCCGAACAGCCCGGGGAGGATGTCCTTAATGTTGATGTCCATCTCCTCCACCCCGCTGCTGCTCACAATCTCGAAGGCCGGGAAGCTTCGTTCCCGGACGTCCACTTCCACTTGACGGTTGTCAAGCTTGCCTTCGCGCAATTGCGTCCGAAGTTTTTCCCGGGTCTTCTGGTAAGCCTGCTGAGCCTTGGCGAGCTCCTCCGTGGTTTCTGTCCCTTTGTTCAGAACGGGATTGGGAGGGAGGAGAAGATCTAGAATCCGCTCCTCGGTATTTTGCTCGGCCTTGTCGCCCACCTCCTCCAATTTCTCTTCGCGGACCATGTCAATGGCAATCTCCACCAAATCTCGGACCATGGATTCCGCGTCGCGCCCGACATACCCCACTTCCGTGAACTTGGAGGCTTCCACTTTCAGGAACGGCGAGTTGGTCAGCTTGGACAAACGTCTGGCGATTTCGGTTTTCCCCACCCCGGTAGGACCGATCATAATGATGTTCTTGGGCAGAATTTCTTCAGCCATTTCCGGGGCAAGCTTCTGTCGGCGGATGCGGTTCCTCAAGGCGATGGCCACGGCCCGCTTGGCGTTCCTCTGCCCCACAATGTACTTGTCCAGCTCCAACACAATCTGCTTGGGGGTCAAATCCTCGAGAGACTCATTCTCCTCGACAGTGCCTGGTAAGTAAATCACCATATCTCCTCAAAAGAACGCGGATTGTCAGCAATAGCGGTTGACCGTTTCTCAGTAGCCGATGGCGGTCAATTCCTGTCAGGGGGGGTCTTCCTCCGTTCCAGGAGCGGCCTTGGATAGCCCTGTGGGTGCTTTCACAATTCCTCCACGTGAATTGAGAGGTTCGTGAAGATGCAGATGCTGCCGGCGATGGTCATGGCCTCCTCCGCTATCTCCCTGGCCGTTAACGGGGTGTGCTTCAGAAGTGCCCGGGCCGCAGAGAGGGCGAACGGACCGCCCGATCCAATGGCTGCAATACCGTCGTCGGGTTCGATCAGATCGCCATTCCCACTCAACAGAAAGGTCTTTTCCTTGTCGGCCACAACCAACAACGCCTGGAGGTGCCGCAAGGCCCGATCCGTTCTCCAGTCCTTGGCCAGTTCCACAGCTGCCCTGGCGAGATTCCCGCGAAACTCCTCCAGCTTACTCTCAAATCGAGAGAACAAGGCGAACGCATCGGCAGTGGAGCCCGCAAAACCCGCCAGGATCTGACCATTAAAAAGCCGTCGGATCTTTCTTGCGCTCTGCTTGACGATGGTCTCACCCAAGGTCACCTGTCCGTCACCGGCCATCGCCACCCGGCCGTCCTTGCGAATACAAATGACTGTCGTACTCTTGATCACGGTTTCACTCTGTCTCCTGGATGATGAGGTCGGGACCCCGAGAGGGTTAATGGATCAATGGACAATGTCCGGATCATTTTATCTTGCCCTTAAAAGTGGGGGTAAAAAGCTCATCAGGCAATCCCCAATCCAGTCGGGCTGATTCCAGATGGACTTCTGACGCTTTGAACCCGTTGGCCATTCGGACGGTCTGAAAGGGAATTTGGACCCCCTTGATATCGTGGTAATTATAAAAGAACTTCTCGTCTTCAGTGGCCCATCGCTTGCCGATCCCCGGGGATTGGTATTCCGCTTTCAGGGGAAGGAAGGTGCTGGTGCTGACAAGAATCCGGACCCGATCGTTGTCCTTGCTGATGAGCTGGACCTCATCGACCTCTTCGAGGTCAATCCGGCTTCTTCCGACGTAACGAAACCTCATGCCTTCTTCCTTCAACCGGTACCGCAGGACATAGTCCAGATTGTGAGACGTATTCTTCAGAAAGTTCTTAATTTCTTCAGGGGACTGCTCCGAAAGATTCTTGTACTCGATCTTCCAACCCTTTTCTCCATCGTTGATAATGATGACATCCCGGCCCTTTCCGATCTCATTCCGGAACTTATGGGGGAACTTGGTGTAGGACTCAAAAAGAGTGGTTCCTTGAAGTTGGTCTCTCCGGAACTCATAGTACCGGCCACTGACGGTAATGTCTTGGACCTGCAGGTAGTTCCGGCCTCCCAGGGTCTGAATGGTTTTTTCCAGGATCGCCTTGGCCTCCTTCTCGGATTGCTGTAAGTAATCGGACTGGGCAAGACCCGAAGAGCTGAGCAGGGCCGAGACGAAAAGCCAGCACCAGAGGTAAGCGTTTCTGAGGGTGAATCTGTTCATGGCAAAAAGCACGACCAATCAAGGTTTCAGGCAAATGCTAAGTTTAAGCCAAACCATTTGAATCCGTCAAATTGAACTTCAGACGCGCTTTCCCTTTGTATTCTGGAAGCAGGCCCTCTAAACTGATGAGACACGGCAGCAGGGAAAACAGACAGGACAGGAGAAGGGAATCAGTGCTCGAAGCGCGCGAAGACATTCGAAATCTGGCCATCATTGCCCACGTAGATCACGGGAAAACTACCCTGGTGGATGCCATGTTATGGCAAAGCGGGATCTTTCGTGAACACCAGAGAGTGCAGGAACGGGTCATGGACAACATTGACCTGGAGCGCGAAAAAGGGATTACGATCATGGCCAAGAACACGGCCATCTTCTACAAAAACGTCAAACTCAATATTGTCGATACGCCAGGGCATGCGGATTTTGGAGGGGAGGTAGAACGGACACTGAAGATGGTAGATGGAGTCATGCTCCTGGTGGACGCTTCGGAAGGACCACTCCCCCAGACGCGCTTTGTGTTGCGTAAGTCGTTGGAAGAGGACCTGCCGGCCATTGTGGTAATCAACAAAATCGATCGCTCCGATGCCCGCGTCTCTGAAGTGATCAATGAAGTCTATGACCTGTTCATTGACCTGGATGCGCGAGAGGATCAGATTGATTTCCCTCTGGTGTTCACCAACGCCAAATTGGGTCTTGCCAAGCGGCACCTGGAAGACGACGCTAGGGACTTACGGCCGCTTTTCGAGACAATCCTGACCCGAATCCCTCCTCCACAGTTTGATCCCCGCCAAAATCTGCAATTGCTGATCACCAACATCGATTACAACGACTATGTGGGACGCATGGCAGTCGGGCGGATCAGCAATGGTTCCATTTTCCAGGGTGGCATGGTGTCTCTGTGTCGGCACAATGGCGACCGGGAGCCTTTGAAAGTTACCCAGCTGACTGTGTTCGACGGGCTGAAGCGGGTGGAAGTCAAAGAAGCCACGGCGGGAGACATTGTCTGTGTGGCTGGAAGTGACACTTTGACGATTGGGGAGACCATTGCCGATGCCGACCAGCCACACCCCCTTCCTGCTCTGAAAATCGACGAGCCCACACTCTCGATGATCTTCTCTGCAAACCTCTCGCCTTTCTCTGGCAGGGAAGGGAAATACGTCACTTCGCGCCACCTGAAGGAGCGCCTGGACAAGGAACTGCTCAAAAACGTTAGTTTGCGCGTGGAGCCGACCGAGACCCAAGATGCCTTCCAGGTAGTGGGTCGCGGTGAACTGCAAATGGCCATCCTGCTGGAAATGATGCGGCGCGAAGGTTACGAAGTGGAGGTCTCCAAACCGGAAATCGTGACGAGAACGATCGACGGCAAAGTCATGGAGCCCATGGAAATGCTCTTTGTCGATTGCCCTGAAGAGTTCACTGGCATCGTCACCCAGAAGGTTGGAATCCGGCGAGGAAAAATGCTGAAAATGATCAACCACGGCAGCGGACGCGTCCGCTTGGAATTTCGCATCCCCGCCCGTGGGTTGATCGGATTCCGTTCCGAGTTCCTGACGGACACCCGGGGAGCCGGGATCATGAACCATCTCTTTGACGGCTTTGAGGAATGGCAGGGAGACATTGCTTCCCGGCCTACCGGTGTGCTGGTGGCAGACCGTCCCGGCCGCACGACTGCCTATGCTCTAAATAACCTGCAAGAGCGGGGGGAACTCTTCATCCGGCCAGGCGATCCGGTTTACAGGGGCCAGATCTGTGGCGAGAACTCCCGTTCGGCCGACCTTTACGTCAATGTGACCAAGGAAAAGAAACTCACCAATATGCGGGCATCCGTGGCCGACGAAGCCATACGCCTCATCCCCTTTCGCGAGATGGGCCTGGAAAAGGCCCTCGAGTTCATCAAAGAGGATGAACTGGCAGAGATCACACCGCAATCAATTCGTCTGCGAAAAAGAGTTTGATTGCAGCATTCCCGGTACCGGATTCAGCGACTGGCCGATCACTTATGCCGACCTCGAAGCCTACTACACCAAGGCGGAGTATGAATTGGGGGGTCTCCGGCTTGGCTGGGGCCAGCCCCTTTGATCCCCCCAGGTCAAAACCCTATCCGTTGCCTCCTCTGCCGGTGAAATCCTCCGGTGTCTTGTTCAAACATCGCGCCGCGGAAAAAATCATTGAATCCGCAAGAAAAGGCGAAATCAAGGCC
>JBGPHY010000457.1:0-5141 GCA_041484625.1 Terriglobia bacterium
GGGTGATTGGAAGGGGGGAGGATTACAAGTTCATGAGGAACCGTTTTCGGCCTTCCCAGGCCGTAGCTTCGCTTTTCAGAAGCAGGTCTAATTGCAGATCAAACACACTAAATTACCGAAACACTCGATTGGAGACAACTAGCGGCTCGTCACCAGGCAAGAACCGATCAAGTGCGGCACTCTCATTGCCTTCCTCCCCAGTGTCTGAACCGCAGCAGCCCATAAGTTTCATTTGTCACGGCATCCCAAAGTGAGGTAGACTCGCCACCGAGTGCTCCTATACACGCTCAAAAAGCCTGCAAAATCCCTCGAATCTGAAGGTTTTTGGATTTGCCCGCTGCGTGGACGGTTGCCTGCCAGGCAGACACTGGGAGTTGACTGTCCTTCTGTCTCTCAGGCTGACGGGAAAGGCGCAGGCGGTAGTTGAGCTTTGCTTTTTCATCTTTCTCTTTTCAGGAGACCCCGATGAAGATCCAGTTTGTCAATCCCCATAATGACTCCAATATGTACGCGGCTCCGAAGTTCTTCCGGCACTCCTCGAGATTATCGGCCAGTCTCAACTTCAATGCCAAAGGAGCGCTATTCCCTCCGTTGAACCTCGCTATTCTGGCTGCACTCACGCCTCGCGAGCATCAAGTGGCCATCGATGATGGCTGTCTGGGGCCGGTAGGCGTCAGCCGTTCGGCAGACTTGGTGGCCATTACCGCCATGACCGCGCAGGCTCCTGCAGCCTACGCTTTGGCCGACCAATACCGTTCCAGGGGCATTCCAGTGGTGTTGGGGGGGGTTCACCCTTCTATGTGCCCGGAGGAAGCTGCTCAGCACGCCGACTCGGTTGTCATAGGTGAGGCTGACCGCCTTTGGCCCGAGCTCGTGCAGGACTTTGCCCGCGGTAAGATGAAGTCTCGCTATTACGATTCTGAAGCCGTTGATCTGGCCACTGTAGCGCTTCCCCGCCGACACTTGCTTGACCGAAAGGGTTATGTGCTTTTTAACTCGGTGCAAACCACCAGAGGATGCCCCTTCAATTGCAACTTCTGCTCGGTCACAACCATGTCAGGCGTCAAATACCGTTTTCGACCGGTGGAAAAGGTGGTGGAAGAGATTCGGGCTCTCGACAACCGGTTCATCTACTTTATTGATGACAATATTATCGGCGTTCCCCGCAGGTCCAAGGAGCTGTTCAAAGCTCTACTGCCACTGAAGCTGGGATGGGCCTCCCAGGTAACCATTAACTTTTCGCGCGACCTGGAATTGATGCGTCTGGCTCGAGAAAGTGGCTGCTACGGGGTGTTCATTGGCTTCGAAACCTTCTCAAACAAGAGTATCCGCGACGCTGGCAAAGAAGTTAATCGACCCGACGAATATCTGCGCGACATTAACCGCATCCACCAGGCGGGAATCAAGGTCTGGGGATCGTTTATCTTTGGATTTGACAATGACACTCTGGATATATTTCGGGAAACTCTTCATTTCATTGAAAAGTCGCAGATGGAGTTCGCACAGTTTTCGTTGTTGACGCCGTTGCCAGGCACAGCCTTGTTTCGACAGTTTGAAGAGGAGCAACGGATCGTTTGCCGGGATTGGGCAAAATACGACCTTGGATCCATCGTTTTCGATCATCCCTTACTCACGCCACAACGGTTGCATTTTGAAAAGAATCACGCCTGGCGCCGCTTTTACTCCATCCGCTCGATTCTCAAGCGATTGGGTATGCCCAAGACTCGAGGTGATCTCGTCCTTTGGATTGCGAACCTGGCTGTCAACGGGGCCCTGAGACATCGATGGGGCAAGGATTACTGGACCTGGAAAGAGGTCGACCCGGGCATCCTCACGCAACCGTTACCCCTTTCTCCTCGTCCTGTGGTCAAAGTAGCGGAGTCTAGCCGCTTGGTGAAGGTTGTCTCATCAGGCGGCTGAGCCGGGAATCGTTAGGCCCTTGGCAAGCGATTCTTCAAAGCCAACCTTCGCCTGGAAATAGCCCAAGGTCATCAGAAAACCCTGCAACGATGGCTTTTTGAGGTGCGGGTAGGAGGATGGAGGCGATAGTTGCTATGATTGGTTCTACTTCGACTATCTCAATCGAGAAGTTGAGCGAAACCGAGAGAAGATCTCTTCAGCCAAACAAGCCTCAGAGCAACTGCTGGAGCAACTTAGGAAAACTGGTCAACCACCCGGCTGGGCGCGTTCCCAACTTGCCCTGCAACCTCTTCCTTCGGGCAAGGAGAGCTACGAACGTCAAAGCCCAACCAAAGCGTTTTGGTTACAGCAGCTCTCGAAAGTCGACCAGCAGTATCGAAAGTTGCTCAGCCTATTGCAAGCGGAATTATTTAGATTAGTCTATAGGCGCCCAGCCAATCCCGGAGAAGACATCACCGTTAAAGGGGGACTGGGGACCTGTGTGCCGCCTTTCGTCTTTGAGATCGACAAGGGTATTAAGGAACTGTTCCGTGATAGTGAGCGAGACAAGGCAGCACTGGTCGAAGAGGCGATCCACGAAGGGGCTTTGCCGGGATGGTTTGGGTAGCATTTAAGAGTCTCAAACTACCAGCAAACATCAGCATTGGGCAGTATATTCACAAGTATTCTGCTAGGTAACGACTCGCCTGCCACTGACCAGCGGCCATTGGGCGCTGGCGGATGAGGCCACGGGTGGGGCTTTGCGGTCGTCGGATCGAACAGGAGGAAGCTGATCATGCCGTTCCAGACAGACTCTCTGACACCAGTGGCTCACCGCGCTCGGCGGCGCATCATGCGCCGGATCATGCCTTACCTGTTCTTCCTCTTTATCATAGCCTTTCTTGATCGGGCCAACCTTGCTTATGCGGCGTTGGAGATGACTAAGGACCTTGGTTTCACGGCTGAAGTTTTCGGTTTCGGCCAGGCATCTTTTTCATAGGCTACTTTCTGCTGGAGATTCCCGGCGCTCTTTTAGTTGAGGTCTGGAGCGCGCGGTGCTGGATTGCCCGTATTATGATCTCATGGGGAATGCTAGCGGTTCTCATGGGCTTCATAAATACGGTGACCCAGTTTTACTGGGTCCGTTTTCTGTTGGGTGCGGCAGAGGCAGGGTCCTTCCCAGGAATAATCGTCTACCTCAGCCATTGGTTCCGCTATGAGGACAGGGCCATAACTGTAGCTCTGTTCATGGCAGCAGTCCCGATCTGTAATATCATTGGTTCGCCCATCTCCGGTCTGCTCCTCGGGGTACACTGGTTTGGAATGGCGGGCTGGCGCTGGCTCTTTATTCTGGAAGGAGCGCCCGCAATTGTTTTCGGAGTAATCAGCCTCTTTTACCTCACCGACTGGCCGCGTCAGGCCGGGTGGCTAGCCGATGACGAACGAGAGTGGATTACGACAGAACTGGACAAAGAGAAGCAGTCGAAGCAGGCAACACATTCGCACACAGTATGGCGAGCGTTAAGACACCGCGAAGTTATACTCCTGGCGTTGACCTACTTCCTCATCGTCACCAGTGGATATGGTTTTCTCTTCTGGCTACCTACCATCGTCAAGAAATTGTCTGGCTTGCCCAACATGATGGTAACTCTCATCGCGGCTCTTCCTTATTGCGCCGGTCTTATTGCAAAGTTACTGGTTGGCTGGTCTTCAGATCATACTGGGGAGCGCCGCTGGCACGCCGCGCTGCCAATGATCGTTGCCAGCGCAGGATTTCTGTTGAGTGCGGTCACACAAAGTCGTGTTGCTTTAACAATCGTAATGTTTTGCGTGGCAGCAGCCGGTCAGTATAGTTACCCGCCCGCTTTCTGGGCTTTGTCTACGAGATTTCTAGCAGGTCCAGCGGCTGCCGCCGCCATTGGCTTAATCAACTCAGTGGGAAATCTCGGAGGTTTCGCTGGCCCATACGTCGTTGGATACGTAAACACGGCGACAAGCTCATTCGTCGGGGGTGTACTTTCTCTGTCACTATCAGCGTTGCTAGCAGCTGGTCTCATTCTCTTAATTCGACCTGCCCGACAAGAAGGCGTAGGGGCGTCGGGGAGAGAATCCCATTGAGAGGGGCGATACGCCGGACCAGCCGAACAAAATCGCTTGAGCGGAAGCCCGCCAAAAGCGGCGGGCACCGCTCAGCTCTCGGCCGTTAGACGGCGTTACCCCAGGGGCGACACGATACTCTATCCATGGCGTTCTATATCATTGTTCATCATCCGTCTGATCCAAACCGGCTGTGGACGAACGAGTGGGATGGGCAGACACTGCTACGCTCCATCACGACACCCAGGACCGTTGCTACATGGCTCGTGGAAGCGCGCGCGAGGCGAACGCGTATTTGTTCAGCGCTGCGCTTGGAACGCCTTCCCGGCCGAGATCTGCTGTTCGGCTCTCGTTGAGGACGTGCACAACTTAGGCAAAGCAACTGCACTGGGGGCCAAACCCTATCGGCAACTGCGCTTTCAGCAGCTTAAGATGGCTACCGTTTTGTGTGGTACTATCCCCTGTTGCGCGGTTGCGCTGACTTAGATTGCTTTGGAGGCTCGTAACCTGATGAAAACCGGTGAGCGAAGAGCGAGGCAATGGGCTGGGCTGATTCTATTGGCAGTTCTTGCCCGTCCTCCATGGGTTGTCGCGGACGACCTGCAAAAGACACAGAAAAAAGAACTGGAATCCGCGGCTAAGGCTTCGATCGCAGAGGCCAAGTCCCTTGAAAGCTCGGGCAAGCTCGTCGAGGCGCGCCTCAAGTATGCCGAGTCTTTGGGCTACATCGAATTGAACGACGCCACGCAAGCAGTCGATCGCCTCAACAAAGAGCTGCTCAATCGAGCCAAGGGCGCGATCCAGACGGCGAAGAAGCACTATGACGCAGGGAAGTTCCGTGACGCGGCAAAGGCGCTGGAAGACGCCCAGCACCTGCAGACCTCCCAACCCCTTCTTTCCTACAATCTGGCTCTGTGCTACAAGCAGCTCGGCGACCCTCAAAAGGCGGCCGACTATCTGGACCAGGCCATCGCTGGAGCAAGCACTCCGAAACTGCGCTCGAGACTCAACCAGATGCGCACCGTTTTCACCACCGCCGAGACTCCTATGACTCTGAACGACAACGCCAAGAAGCAGATCGGGGCCTTCGACCACTTGGCAGAGACCGTGGGAAATGGCTCGTCCGTCGAGGACGAGTTAGGGGA
>JBGPHY010000458.1:0-5139 GCA_041484625.1 Terriglobia bacterium
AGCGTGAAACGGTTGTACTGGAATCCTAATACTGAGGAAATCGTCGACTTTTCTTTTGCAGCCTGAGTGTAACGGAGCAGATTTCGGCATTTCACAGAAACCCCTAAATCAGGCGGCTGACACAGCCGCCCTACAGCGTGCCGCCTTACGTAACTGCCCCATCACGCCTGAGTCCAGTTTTTACTTGACGAATTCGGCCATTCCCGCAATGATTAAAATGATTAACTAGAAACCATTGTTCTTTATGTTCGAGGAGTAATTCCAGTTCGAGTGTCGCTCACACTTTCCGGTGAGGATGATTTCGACGATGGAGTTGCTCGGATTAGTCCCTGGATTGCATCTTTCGGTGTCTGCATCGAATGATTTGGAAGAAGTACAATTTAGCCCAATAGTGTCTTTTGCAGAGGAGGAAGAATGAGACTGAACTGGCATTTCCGTACCCTGTCCCTGTGCCTTCTATTGCTCTTGGCCTTTCTTTTTTCCAATGGCATTGCTCCCGTATATGCCCAGTACACGACGGCAAGCTTCGGAGGCACTGTCCTTGATCCCTCGGGGGCATCCATTCCCGAGGCCAAGGTGACGATAAGAAACACAGAAACGGATTTCGAACAAACGGTGAACACTTCCGAGTCCGGGACTTTTCTTTTTCCACGACTAACGGTAGGAACCTATCGTCTCCAGGTGGAGAAGACAGGTTTTTCCACCTATGTCCAAGATGGGATCACCTTGACTGTGAATCAATCAGCCAGTCAAACCGTCTCCCTTAAAGTGGGTGAAATGACGGAAAAGGTGATGGTGTCAGCGGATACAGAGCTGGTTACCACGCGAACTTCGACGGTGGGGCAGTTGGTGGATGAGAAACGAGTGGTTGATCTTCCCCTCAACGGAAGAACCGTGCAGTCGCTCGTCTTTCTTGCCGCCGGCGCCGTGGACGTCACCGACCGTTACTGCGGCTTGGGCTGCCACGGCGGAGTCTATCCGGGGGAGCAGCAGGCCGCCATTAGTGGAGGAGGACCGGGTGGAGTCAACTACCAGTTGGATGGAGTCAGCCACAATGATACCTACCTGAACACCAATCTTCCCTTCCCCAACCCGGATTCGGTCCAGGAATTTAACCTCCAGTCCACCAATATCACGGCCGAATACGGCAATGCCGTGGGGGGTACTATTAACATCGTCACCAAGTCAGGAACCAACCAGCTGCATGGCACGGCATTTGAGTTTCTGCGCAATGGTTCCCTCAATGCCCGGAATTTTTTTGCCCCTGTGCATGACTCGCTTAAAAGGAATCAATTTGGTGGTAGCCTGGGTGGACCGATCCTGAAGGACAAGCTTTTCTTTTTCGGGACCTATCAGGGGATTTGCATTCGAAGCGCTGCTGAAGGACAGATCCAATTTGTTCCCACGGAAGCCGAGCGCAGGGGAGATTTCTCGCGGCTCCAGCCGGACACTCAATTAGTGGATCCGGTAACTAAAGTGCCCTTCCCGAACAATCAGATCCCGGAGGACCAAATCAGTTCGGTGGCCAAGTACTTTCTGCAGACCATTCCACTCCCGAACGGACCTGGTCGCCAGCTGACTTTCACAGGGCCAAGCGTGGTGCAAACTGAGAATCAATTTATGCCCAAGGTTGACTATGTCAGCGGCAAGCACCAGCTCAGCGGCCGCTATTTCTTCACAGATTTCAAGCAGCCCCCGGTCATCCAAAAGACCAACGTCCTGGCTGCTACGGACCAGGGCAATGCGGTCCGAGTCCAAAATGTGGCCATCAGTTACACCTACACTTTCACCCCGAAAATGCTGGTCAACACCTGGTTTGGCTGGAACCAGCAGCGCGGCGGTTCAATTTCCGGCGCCCCGTTCGGCTTTCCGGATGCTGGTATCAAGATAGCAGCCCAGACTCCCAATCCCGAGATGTACATGTCGGTGTCCAACGGCTTCCAGGTCAGTACCAACCACGATGGGTCATTTGATCGCGGAGACTGGACCATCCGTTCGAGTCTGACCTCCATCAAGGGGAACCACGAACTGCACTTCGGCGGGGAACTCGTCCGGGTTAAGAACCACCTGATCAATGGATTCCTGATGTCCGGCGAATTCTACTTCTACAACCAGCTTTCCGGCGACAACACTGCCGATTTCATCTTGGGCCGCGCTTCCCAGTTCGATCAAGGGGGTGGCGAGTTCAAACGGCTGGCCGGGAATCGAACGGGATTCTTCGCTCAGGACAATTGGAAGGTCAACCAGAGGCTCACCTTCAACCTGGGTTTGCGTTGGGATCCCTACTTTCCTTACCAGGAACTGGAAGGGCGGGTCACCTGCTTTACACCCGGGGCAAAGTCAAATCGCTACCCGAATGCCCCTGCGGGTCTCACCTACGGTGGAGAAAATAACGATTCTCAGTGTCCTCAACCGGGTTCGGACAACAACCTGGGAAACTTCGCCCCGAGGCTGGGGTTTGCCTATCGGCTGACCCAGGACGGGAAAACCAGCCTGCGTGGCGGGGGGGCTTTCTATTACATCCCTCCGCAAAGCAGCGTTTTCAACCTCTTCGTGGATACCGCGCCCTTTTCTCCCCAGTTCTATTTCAATGACGTCTCCTTCCAGGATCCTTACGGAAGCGCAGGGGTCCCCAACCCCTTCCCTGCCCAGTATGGCCCCAGAGTCCCCGGATCAGATGCCACATTTATCACTCCCACCTCGTTGTACGGGGTGTTCCAGAGGGACTTCCGTCTGCCCTTGCTGACTTCCTGGAACCTCACCCGGGAGCATCAGCTGGGAGCCGATTGGGTGGTTCGCATCGGCTACGTGGGAAACAAGGGGACCTTCCTGTCGAACGATCAGAAGTCCTTGCGGGAATACAATCCCGCTGTCTATATTCCCGGCCAGTCGGACTTCAGCAATACCCAGGATCGACGAACCTATAAGGACTTCGCAACCATCGGGTATGTGTCTTCCGGCAACAATTCCAAATACGACGGGCTGCAGTTCAACGTAGAGAAGCGCTTCAGTCGCGGGCTTTCCCTGTTGGCCAATTACACCTGGTCCAGAAGCATCGATGACTATGGCTGGACCAACCCGTTTAACCGGCGGTTTGATTACGGTTTGTCGGACGACGATGTGGCTCACATTTTCAAGCTCTCTAATATCTGGGAGTTGCCCAAAACCGGCTACCACGGGCTGGGCGGAACGCTCTTGAACGGCTGGATCCTGAACTCCATTGTGACCTGGCGTGGCGGCTTTCCATTCTCGATTTACAGTGGAATCGACAACTCCCTCAGCGGCGTGAATCGAGATCGCGCCGATTTCCTGGGGGGCACCGCTTCACTCGACAGCGGCCGCCCTCATGGAGACCTGATCGAAAAATTCTTCGACACCTCGAAGTTTGTTACCAATCAGGAAGGAACCTTCGGCAATTCCGGAAAAAACATCCTGCGTGGACCCCGGTTGTTTAACACCGATCTAGGACTGCTGAAGAATTTCAAAATCAAGGAGGCCATGTCCTTCCAGTTCCGGTCCGAGTTCTTCAATATCTTCAACAATGTCAATTTCAGGGATCCGGACAATAACCAGTCGTCTGACCAGTTTGGTCGAATCACCGCGGCGCGGGACCCGCGAATTATTCAGTTTGCTCTGAAGTTCATCTTTTAGGCAAGAACCCCTGGAGTGATCCCCGGAGGGGAATAACGTGAATAGCCGCGGGTGCAGTGAGAGGATGTCAGTCCCAAGTGGACACCAATGCGCGGTAGACGGCAAAAGGCCTTACTCTCGATAGGATAGTTATACCCCCTCGGGACGCCCAGGCTTCCCACCACAATGGACCGCTTCTTTCTGGCCCTTATTCTTCTAGGATTCACTCTCGCCGCTGACACGCAAGTAGCTTCTCGCTACAATGCCGAAGGAATCAAGTGGCTGACCCAGGGGCGGCTGAAAGAAGCCGCCGTGCAATTCCGGAAAGCCCTCGAAGCAGATCCAACCTTTGTCGAAGCCCTCAGCAACCTGGGCGTCGTCTACCGCCGGCAACACGACTACTCCGCTTCGATCGCTTCCATCCAGAAGGCGATCCGGCTTCAGCCCACGGATGCCAGGCTGCACAGCAACCTCGGTCTTTCATTTCAAGCTGCCGGCAATATCAGCGACGCGGTCGCTTCCTTGCGGCAAGCTGCGTCTCTGTCTCCTCAGGATCCGTCCATCCACCGGAACCTGGGGGTCGTCCTGTTTGAGAGTGGGAGTGAGGCCGATGCCGAGGCCGAAATGCGAACCGCCTTGAAGCTTGAACCTCAAAGCCTGGAAACTCACCAGGCCTTGGGCCGGATGTTGGGAAAAAGCAGGCGCGTCCCCGAAGCTGAGGAAGAGTATCTCGCGGCCCTGAGACTGGCACCGCAAGACATGGTTCTCCAGTATGAACTGGGGATGCTATACAAAGTCAACGGTGACCTGGAAAAAGCGCGCCCTCACCTGGAGTCCGCCTTACGAGTCGATCCGCAGAATGCGCGGATCCGCTTGGCGTTGGGATCTATTGACCTGCAACGCGGTGACCTAGTCGGGGCAGAAGTTCATCTTCGTCGGGGACTCGAGTTGGATCCCGCGCTCGGCGAGGCTCACCGGGATCTGGGAGTGCTCTTGCAGAGGCAGGGACAAATGGATGCGGCAATCCGGGAGTTGCAGCGGGCCCTGGAATTACTCCCTGGCGATGCCTCAGCGCAGAGGGCCCTGGGGCAAGTCCTCGCTCAAGCCGGGCGGAAATCTGAGGCCCGGGGAGTCCTCTTAACCGCCCAAGAGAAACTCAGTAAGGAAAGGAACCTGCAGAGGGCGAAATCTCTAAACAACGCAGCTTCTGAGTTGTTGCAGGCGGGGAAAGCTGCGGAAGCTGCAGCCAGGCTGGAAGAGTCCCTACTTCTGAATCCGGAAGATCCCTTGGCCCTGTACAACTACGGTCTGGCTCTTCTCATGCTGGACCAACTGGACAAGGGAATCGTTCAGCTAAAGAAAGTCCTCGAACTCCGGCCCGCAGACCCCGACGCTTATTACTACCTGGGAAGGGCCTGGTTGGCGAAGGAGGAATTTAAGGGAGCGATATCTCCACTGCAAGAAGCCGTTCGTTTGAAGCCTGAAGACGCATTGGCCCGGAATGCCCTG
>JBGPHY010000459.1:0-5137 GCA_041484625.1 Terriglobia bacterium
GCTGGCGCTGCCATCATTCTTCTCGCCGGTCTCCTGATCGGTCTTGCCGTGAGGAAAACCACTCAGCCTACTCCATCCTTTCCAGTCGTAAGGTCGGTGATCAAGCTGGAGCCGGGGCAGTGGCTCGACGGGATGCGCAGGGAATGGGCATTGCAGCGCCCCAGTCGAACGGCTGTGGCCATGTCTAAAGATGGGCGTTTCATCGTCTACAGCGCAATTACAGAAAATCCGGAGCCTCAGGCCAAACCTCAATTGTACCTGCGCAAAACCGATCAATCTAAGGCCAAGCCCATTGCTGGAACGGAAGGGGGCATCAACCCATTTCTTTCGCCCGATGACCGCTGGGTGGGATTCTGGGCAGGCGGCAAGCTGATGAAGGTCTCCATCGACGGTGGAGTTCCCGTGACCCTTTGTGATGTCTTGCGGCCGTTCGGGATCAGTTGGGGGCCTGAAAACAGCTTCGTGTTCTCACCCGATGAAAACATGGGCCTCTTCAGGGTTTCGGCTGAGGGTGGAGATCCAGAATCTCTGACCACCCCGGACAAGACGAAGGAAGAATACAGCCACCGCCTTCCCCATTGTCTTCCTGATGGCGAGGGCGTGCTGTTCACGATCATGAAGGAAGCCTATGACCTGCAACCTCGCATTGCCTGGCTGGATCTGAAGACGCGGAAATGGCGCGTCTTGATGGGAGATGCTGCCGATGCCCGATACGTTCCCACGGGGCACCTCGTCTTCCTTCGACAAGGAACCCTGATGGTTGTGCCATTCGACCTCGCGAGGCTTCAGGTCACCGGTCAGCCTGTCCCCGCCATCGCCAACGTCATGCAGGTACTCAATGTTAGTGAAGAAAGTTTAAACACTGCTGCCGGCCAGTTCAGCATCTCGGATTCCGGCTGGCTGGTTTATGCAGAGGGGGGGATCCTCCCGGACAAGCAGAACTCACTCGTCTGGGTGGATCACAAAGGAGGAACCGAACCGATTGCGTCTTTCAAAGCTCCGTTTTTCGCTCCACGCCTTTCGCCCGATGGGCAGCGGATCGCTTACACAACTCTCGCAAGAGAAAATCGAGTGTGGGTATACGACCTCAATCGGGGCACAACAAGTCGGCTGACTGGTGAAGGCAAAGCCATTAATGTCACCTGGACCCCGGATGGCAAAAGGGTGGTCTTCGGGTGGTTGAAATCGGGTCAGTTCAATCTCTACTGGCAACCAGCGGATGGAAGTTCCGCGATGGAGCGGCTCACAACAAGTGATTACCGCCAGGACCCAGGATCATGGTCTCCTGACGGAACCACTCTGGCTTTTGTGGAACTTAACCCAGACACCGGGTGGGACATACTTCTGCTGGACTTGCGGAGCCGTCGCATCACGCCGTTTCTCAATTCCCGAGCCTGGGAGGGCTACCCGGAGTTTTCGCCCGACGGGCGCTGGATGGCATACATGTCCGATGAGTCAGGACGATGGGAAGTCTATGTCCGCCCCTTTCCCGGACCGGGAGGCAAGTGGCTGATCTCCCAGGAAGGAGGTGTACAGCCGCTCTGGGCGCGGAATGGGAAACAACTGTTCTACAGATCGATGGACTGGGGCCAGGTGTGGGTTGTCGATGTCCGGACGGATGGCGGCTTCTCCGCCAGCAAGCCGCGGCTCCTGTTCAAAGCGCCGGGATTGGGACCTAGTGCTCCGATTCGCTCATGGGACCTGTCGCTGGATGGTCAGCGGTTTCTGATGGTGAAGAATGAGGAAGCAAAGCCCACACCTGTGACCGAGTTGGTCCTCGTCCAAAACTGGTTCGAGGAACTCAAACACCTCGCTCCGACCGGGAAGAAGTAAGCCGATAGGCAAGATAATCCAGAGGGAGGCACTGTTGAGATGTGGAAGAGATTGGCATGCCTGCTTTTTATGAGCTTTACCACGGCTTCCTGTTCTCGATCGCCATGGACTGATCCATCGAGTGGAACTCGCCCCGATAGAAAAGAAGGATGCGAAAGCCCTGGGATGGAAGCCAATGCATATCTGCATCGCTCTAGGTCAGAATTCCGTTTTGACCCGGGGCTGCGTCAAAGACATCCGCTTCCCCGAAATCCATTTCTTGGCCCTCTTCGGCCGGTGGCGGTTCTTCGGATTTCAGTTGGACGTTGCGGTAGTACTCCATCCCCGTGCCGGCGGGAATGAGTCGGCCCATAATGACGTTCTCCTTGAGTCCGCGCAAGTAATCGATCCGGCCGCTAATGGAAGCCTCGGTCAGAACGCGGGTCGTCTCCTGGAATGATGCGGCGGAAATGAAGGAGTCGGTTGACAGTGATGCCTTGGTAATGCCCAGGAGCAGCGGCCTGCCTTGTGAGGGCTTGCCACCCTCGGCTGTGACTCGATCATTTTCCTCCTGGAAGCGGAACTTATCGACCTGCTCTTCGAGCAGGAATTCGGTGTCACCCACTTCCTCGACCTTCACCCAGCGCATCATCTGGCGCACGATCACTTCGATGTGCTTGTCGTTGATATTGACGCCCTGCAGGCGGTAGACCTCCTGGATTTCATTCACCAGGTAAGCCTGAAGTTCCTTCTCGCCAAGAACCGCCAGGATGTCGTGCGGATTCCTCGGCCCATCCATCAAGGCCTCACCGGCTTTAACGAACTCACCTTCCTGCACGTTGACATGGACTCCGCGCGGCAGTGAATACTCCCGCTCCATGCCATTATCGTTGGCCACCATGATTTTGCGTGTGCCTTTGGAAATGTTTCCGTACTTGACCAGGCCGTCGATTTCGGTGATGACGGCCGTTTCCCGTGGCTTACGGGCTTCGAAGAGTTCGACCACCCGAGGCAGACCCCCAGTGATATCCTTCGTCTTGGTGGTCTCGCGCGGGATCTTGGCCAGCACGTCGCCGGAAGAAACCTCGTCCCCATCGGACACCATCAGGTGGGCGCGCGAAGGCATCAGGTACTTCTTTACGGTTTTATGTTTGTCGCTGCTCTTAATTACCACCTGGGGCTGGTGCTTTTCGTCTTGGACTTCAGTCACCACCCAGCGCGACAAGCTGGTCACCTCGTCGACCTCTTCCTGTATGGTGACCCCTTCCACCAGGTCCTTGAACTGAATGGTTCCGCCGACTTCAGTCAGGATGGCGTAAGTGTATGGGTCCCACTCCACCAGAATGGAGCCGATCTTGACATGCGATTTCTCCTCCACCTTAATCTTGGCGCCGTAAACCACGGCATACCGTTCCTTCTCGCGTTCTTTTTCATCCACCACCGCAATCAGGCCATTCCGATTCATCACCACCAGGTGGCCGTCCTTGTTCCGAACAGTCGACAGGTTGATGAACTTAATCACGCCCTCGTTCTTGGCTTCCAGCGTGGACTGTTCGGCCACGCGGCTGGCAGTTCCTCCGATGTGGAAGGTTCTCATGGTGAGCTGGGTGCCGGGTTCACCGATGGATTGAGCCGCAATGACACCCACGGCCTCACCGAGTTCCACCATGCTGCCGGTGCCCAGATTGCGTCCATAACACTTGACGCAGGTCCCGCGGCGGGACTCGCACGTCAGCACGGAGCGGATCTTGACGCGTTCCACGCCGGCTGCCTGAATCTCGCTGGCCAGGCTCTCGGTAATCTCCTGGTTAACATTGACAATGACGTTCCCTTCGTAATCTTTGATCTGGTCCAGGGAAACGCGTCCCACGATCCGTTCGCGCAGAGGTTCAATGATTTCCCCACTCTCCACGATGGGCCCGACGTAAATGCCGTCCACTGTCCCGCAGTCTTCCTCGCTGATGATGGCATCCTGAGCCACATCGACCAGGCGCCGCGTCAGATATCCGGAGTCGGCCGTCTTCAAAGCAGTGTCGGCCAACCCCTTACGGGCCCCGTGAGTGGAGATGAAGTATTGCAGCACAGTCAACCCTTCGCGAAAATTGGCCTTGATGGGAGTCTCAATGATTTCCCCCGAGGGCTTGGCCATCAATCCGCGCATCCCGGCCAACTGCCGGATCTGCTGTTTGGAGCCGCGAGCCCCCGAGTCCGCCATGATGTAAATCGGATTGAATTCGGCGCCCTCCCGGTTCTGAGCCTCAATGCCGCGAATCATTTCGTCGGCGACCTTTTCCGTTACGTTCGACCAGATCTCGATGACCTTGTTGTAACGTTCGCCCTTAGTGATGGCGCCTTCCTGGTATTGCTGTTCCACTTTAAGAACTTCGCGTTCCGCGGACTCCACCAGCTTTCCCTTTTCAGGTGGAATAAGCAGGTCCTCGATGCCGATCGAGATCCCGGCCCGTGTGGCGTAATTGAAGCCGAGGGACTTGATCTCATCCAGCATTTTGACGGTCTTTTCCAGCCCCAGTTTCAAGTAGCAGTACTGCACCAATTGCCCCAGCCCCTTCTTCTTGAGCAGGCCGTTCACGTAAGGCATTTCCTTGGGCAGGTGATCGTTCAGGATCACACGGCCCACGGAGGTATTGAGGAAATCCCGGCTCAGGGTGATGACCTCGGTGTGCAGGACACTTTGGTCGTCATAGGCTGTGGTCAGATCTATGACATCGCCGGTGAATCGGAAACGGATGGGGGTGAGTGTCTCCACCTCTCCAGCCTCCAGGGCCAGCAGAACTTCCTCGGTACTTCCAAAGGCCTTGCCCTCCCCCTTGGTCCCGGGCTTGTCTATGGTCAGGTAATAGCAACCCAGCACGATATCCTGGGTCGGCACGGCGATTGGCATCCCGTTGGAAGGAGACAGGATGTTGTTGGAGGAAAGCATCAATACCGAGGCTTCGATCTGCGCCTCCGGAGACAGCGGGATGTGGACAGCCATCTGGTCACCGTCGAAGTCCGCATTGAAGGCCGTACACACCAGGGGATGAATCTGAATAGCCTTCCCTTCCACCAGGATAGGTTCGAAGGCCTGAATTCCCAGGCGGTGCAGCGTCGGGGCGCGATTGAGCAGAACGGGGTGCTCACGGATGACTTCTTCCAGGATATCCCAGACAATGGGGTCCTGCTGTTCCACCATTTCCTTGGCGGCCTTAATGGTACTGCAGTGGCCCGCCTGCTCGAGCCGGTTATAGATGAACGGTTTGAACAGCTCCAGAGCCATTCGCTTGGGAAGCCCGCACTGATGGAGCTTCAAGTCGGGGCCCACCAC
>JBGPHY010000460.1:0-5129 GCA_041484625.1 Terriglobia bacterium
AGATCGAAAATCCGCCGATTGCTATCTTCAGTGCTTTGGAGTCATCCGTGAAGACAGACCAGAAGCTTACCTCACTGCCGGTTCCCGCGGTGGTTGGAATGGCAACCACTGGAAGCGGCTTCTTCTTGACTTTGCCCAGGCCGACATAGTCAGTAATTGCACCGCCGTTGGCCGCCAGCACCGCGACGGCTTTCGCCGTGTCTAATGAGCTTCCACCCCCAATGCCGACGACTATATCTGAACCCGTCTCAGTGAGTTGTCTGGTGGCTTCAGCGATCAATTCGAATCCGGAATCCGCCCGGACACCATCGTAGATCGAAACCTTCAAGCTGGCGGCCGACAGAAGTTCTCGCGCGCGATCGATTACCCCCGTCCTCCGCACGCCCTCGTCAGAAACCACCAGCGCCCTTGTGCCACCCAACAGCTTGACTTGTTCGGGAAGTTTCGCCAAGACGCCAGGCCCGAAATGAAGATCCGTGGGGATCGGGAAGAAGTTAAAGGGACTGCCCAGGTCGAAGCTCATAGTTCTCCTTTCGTGACGGGTCCGTGGCGACCCGGCGTCAAAGGAAATGTGACACCGCATTCTGCGCCAATGGATATCAACTCCTGAACCACCTCTCTCGCCAGCGGGACGCCCAGTTGCCTGTTGCGGCATTCATTCGCCGTTTCCGGCTCCCCGGGTGCCTGAACGCGGCCGACGCCAGGGGCTGGCGCGCTAGATTTCAAAAGGCGAAGGATTTCGTCCATGCGCGCAGAAAAGTCTTTGGCGGAGATAAAAATGTCGGTTCGCAAAGCAATGAAAATGTGCCCGAGGTTTTGCTCGCTTGTCAGGTCTTCCAAGGTTCTAAGACGAGCCGCGAACGCGGCACCAGTCAGCACACCACAAAGGATGTCAATAATTAAGGAGATGCCGGAGCCCTTCACACCCCCGAATGGCAGGACCGCGCCTTCCAGTGCTGCCTGTGCGTTCGTCGTTGGAAGTCCCTGCGGGTCAATCGCCCATCCTTCAGGGATCGACAAGCCTTGCTTCGCTCGAACGATAATCTTCCCACGCGCGACGACGCTGCTGGAGGCATCAAAAATCAGCGGAGCCTCCTCGCCTGCCGGAATGGCGATCGCGAAGGGATTCGTTCCGAGAAACCGCTCTCTGCCTCCATAGGGGGCCATGTTCGGCGGAGCATTGGAGGCGACGATGCCGATCATTTCTTGCCTTATCGCCTTCTGCACGTAAAAGGCAGCCGCACCGAAATGGTTACTCCGGCGAACCCCGATCACACCGACGCCGATGTGTTTTGCCAACCCTATCGCTTCCTGCATGGCTCTGCTGCCGACTACCGGCCCCAGGCCGTTGTCTCCATCCACCCAACCGACCGGGCCCTCACCAAGCTCAACCCGGATGGAGGGGCGGGCTTTTACGACCTTGGCTCGAAGCCTGCGCAGATAGACGGGCAACCGCACCACCCCGTGGGAGTCAATCCCTCGAAGATCGGCCGACAGTAAGCATTCTATGACTTCCCGCGCATCATCGGGTGGGACTTCCGCAGACTCGAGCACCCGGCAGCCGAATCCCAGGATGGAGTCCAGGTTGTAGCGGTCAACTTCGGGCTGACCCGCACCGGCAACCTGCTGCGCGTTGTCAGGCTCCATCGGAATCTCCATCGTCAAAGAACTGTGACAATCCCAGCAATTCCAGCGTCGTTTTTCCGTTTCGCAGTTCTTTCATGATTGCCGACTCCCGAGTCTGTCGTTCCACAGCGGCTCTGTAAACAGCCTCGGCACGGTCCTGGTTGATGACCACCACGCCGTCTGCGCCTCCGACCACAATGTCGCCGGGGTGGATCACCAGGCCGGCGAAGTTCATATGGCAGTTGAGTGTGCCCTTTTGTTTTTTCGTGCAAGAGCCAATCGCCAGGCCGCGGCTGAAGACCGGGAAACCCAGTGCAGCAATGGCTTCCATGTCTCGAGCCGCGCCATCGATCACCAGGCCGAGGATGCCCCGGCTTTGCGCGGCTACCGTCAGAATCTCACCCCAAGCACCGGCCCGCAGATAGCCTCCGGCATCGGCGACGATAACGCTGCCTGGCGATGACATGGCCACTGCCCTGTGCAACATTAAATTGTCACCCGGTGGGCACTGTACGGTGACCGCGATGCCACACACCTTTGCACCAGGCCATGCTGGACGGATGGCGGGATCAACCATCCCGCATTGCCCGGCTGCCTCATATAGGGTCGCCTCATCAAATGGAGAGAACCGTTCGAATAACTTCGCCACATTTTGCAGATGATCTAGACTCGGGTTAGACACTTATCACCTCCATGAATACAACAGATCATTATCGAGGGGCTAATCACTTGAGAAACCATTCGTCGCGATTCCATCAAGCACCAGATTGGGAGAAGCACTCGGAGTACTCTCGGTCTATGGGCGGATAGGCTTTGTTGCCGGACCTGCGTACTCCAGGCGCAACCCCCAGTCGAGATCATCCGGGAAATCGGGCAGCTCGATGATCCCGGTCGAAGTCGATTCGACGATGCCTCTCCCAGCCTCGCGCCAAGTACCGGCGCGGGGATCGAACCATTTTGCACGATATGCACTCAACGGGCGTGCGGCCCGGATCTGGCTGCGCGGGCAGCCCTTCTCGAAGTAAGACAGAAAGATCTCTTTATCCGACGTGCGAGCGCAGTACGCCCAGCCTTCGTAGCCGAGAATCACGTGGGTCTTGTTGGGCGACACGAGATCCGCATCGGGCACCAAATCCTGGAACCGCCTGCCAATGGAGAAGGCAAACGCGCGCAGGTATTGCATCTCGGCACCTGAACGCCACTGGAATGCATCCCACATTTTCACGGGGGATGCTGGCTCCGTATCCGCTCCCCAGATCCCTTCCGCGCCATAGATGTGCCCCGCCAGACCTCCGGAGAGAAAACTCCCATACATCGAGGAGCGGACGTATTGATTGTCCCTCTCCGAGCCACCGTCCGCGCCATACTTGTATCCGCCACCCCCGAGGCCGAATTCATCTTTGTATCCCGAATAGTACGGTTCGCCGTTCAAAGCCGGCTTCGGTTGCGGGGACCGGAAGATTTCGGTCAGGTACCAATACCAGTCGTGTTCCCGTTCGTTCCCCATCTGGTGCAGAGTTACCCAGGAATCCTCACCGAAGTTCACAAGCGTGGATGGATTGGAATTGGCCGAGAGCAGTGTGCCGTAAGGTGGCGGTCCGAATTTTGTCATCACCAGTTGGACCGCGGCATTGTAGTCGCTAGCCGGAATGGTGTCCTGGTCGATATCGAAATGAATTGGGCTGAACACGCAGTTGTTGGCCTGGTAGCGGAACCACACATACTGGATGTAACGCGCGTAGGAGTCCGGCCAGGAATAGAACTTCTTCCAACATTGGCCGGTGTCTCGGCGTGCCACCTCAATAAACGGGATGAACCCCTGTTCGTTCAGATAGTCGATTTTCCGATCCATATATCGAAAGTACTCGGGGTTGATACGATTGACGTCGGGGAAAACATTTTCAAAGCTGGGAACTTTGCCCGGGAACAGAAACGGACGCCCGCCTTCGTTCTCCATGTTCTTGGCGCTCTTAGTGCCGTATTCGGTCCAGGCAGACCGAACACAGGTTCGGTCCGGGTCGTTCATGAACAGGTCCACGACATGTCCGTCCGTTGCCCAGGCCGGAAACGCAGCAATAATCGCAATGGCATTGTAGCCCTGGGCCTTGCGGTAACGGAGATAGTCCTTGAATCCCGCCTCGGGTCCAAGAGGACGCTCTTTATCGTCGTCGAACCAGCGAAACCGGTTCGTCGCCACGGAATACCATGTATCGCCGATGATGAAAAATGGTGTACCGTCAGCCTGCTCAATCGCATGCTGGTTGGCTGTTGCCCTGAGGAAACCTCGGCGAAGTGTGTTCCTTTGCTTTTCGTCTTCGCCCCAAGATACTGCTCGAAACCCACCTCGCTGACCAGAAAGCCCGGTGTCGGCAGGATCCGATCCACTCTGCCATGTCCACTCACCCGGCGTCGGGGCCAAGAGGCGAACTCGGAACATCCGACCACCATCCCAGAATCCGTAGATTCTTTTGCGGATGCCAGGTCCAACCAGATCCACCCAGATGGTGACATCGGTATAGGGATTCGCCCAGGAACGGGCGGATGTGAACGTCAGCTCCTGCTTCTCCCATACGTGAACAGTAGATGAAGCGAGCTCCGGAACTGCCTGTCCCAACAGGGCAGCAGCCATGAACCAGAGAAAGGCAATCGTACGGAAGTATCGGCAAGCACGACACCGTTCGGCTGTCTGACGCGGCATCTTCTTCCCACTTATCACTGGCATGTTGACCTCCGGAGAGACTCTCCCTTTTACTGGATCGGACGTCCCTAATCGAATCGAGTCGTGGGTTCCCCGCGGGCCGTTCACCCGTTCAATCAAGTTATTTGCAGGTTGCCCTATCCCGCCCCCCCTCCAAACCTGCACCTAGATCGCAGGGCGGCAGCTCAGAGCGGTCCTGATGACAACCAGAGTGTCCTCGAGCTCTTTTCCCACGAGTTCCAGACGGGGGGGGCGGACAAAGACAGTGCCCATTTGAACCTCCGCCTGGACGAGCTTGATCATCTGGACGAACTTAACGACGGTGTCCATGCGGAGCAGCGGGAGAAACCATTTGTAGAGTCGGTAGGCCTGCTCAAAGTCGCCGTTCCTGGCGTCATTGAAGAGCGCCACAGATTCCTTGGGCAGAGCATTGACGAGACCCGCGATCCAACCGGTGGCGCCGGCCGGAATCGCCTCAACAATCAAATCGTCTACTCCGACCAGCAGTTTCAAACGGTCTCCTATCAGGGCACGGATAGCCGCCAGTCTGCGCACATCGGCGCTGGATTCCTTGACTGCATGAAAGTTCTGGTGCTCGTCCGCCAGTTCCGCAATGTGCGCAGGCAGGAAGTCTGTGCCGTAGGCCACCGGGTTGTTGTAGAGCATGCAGGACAAGCCGGTGGCCCTGAACACAGCAGCCACATGTGCTTTCATCTCCCGCCAGTCGCTGCGATACACATAGGGAGGCAGCACCATGAGCCCGCTGCATCCTTTCCCGGCGGCAGCGCGGGCGTACTCGACCGCG
>JBGPHY010000461.1:0-5118 GCA_041484625.1 Terriglobia bacterium
AGGAGAATACTGCGGATCCATTTCCCATTCCGTGGAAGAAATTAAACTAATTGGCTGGTGCTCATTCCTAGAAGGGTTTTGTCGGTCATCGCCAAGCCTCGAATATTGATAAATGTCAAAGTTCACAGCAAAGCTTTCATAAATCAGGTGGTTACCCTGACGAGCCACTGACAAGCTATCAGCATATCCGCTGGTCCCAGCAAGGGAACTTGGCTCGCCACCAGTGGCTGCAATTTTCCACAAAGTCGGATTGTATAAGCCTGCACGGCCTGATGAAAAAATAAGGCTGCGTCCGTCTGGCATCCAATCAAAATCACGGAATTGTGGGGTTTCTATAGTCAACGGCCGGGGTTCACCTTTGGCCTTCCCATCAACCAGCGAAAAAACATTTAAAACTCGTTTCCCGGGAGACCCACGAACAAAAGCCAGGGTCTGCCCGTCTGGAGAGAACATGGGTGCGTAATCCCGAGTTCCCCGCGAGGAAGAAGTCAGTCTCTGCCGTTCGCCTGTTTCCATGGAAAGAAGACAGATCCTGCTGGTATCTTCGGATGGATCATTCTCCGTTATTGCCAGGAACTTCCCATCGGGGGACCACGACATTTTGCCCTGGTCACCGCGTTTCTGCGACCCTAGACTCCGTTCAGCGCCTCCTAACGCGGGAATGATCAGAATCTCACAGTTCTCGCCGGTGCATCGATTAAAAGCGATCCGACGTCCGTCGGGGGACCAGGCAGGATCGAGATCGTCAGCCGAATTGGTCGTCAGCCGTAAGGGTCTTCCCCCATCGATGAGTTGGACGTAAACATCAAAATTGTCCTGTTTTTCCCCATTCCAGCAGAAAGCCACCTGGTTGCCGTCCGGTGAAAACGCCGGGTTCGTTTCAATGCCTCGAAAACTGGTGAATTTGCGAACCTTAAGAGGAGGCACGACAGAGCGTTTTGAGTAGAAGAGCCAGCCCAAGAGGCCAATTCCCAACACGATGGCAGCCGCCACGCCGATCCATAGGACCTTTTGCTTTTCCCCCCTTTCCCTCTTTCCCCTTTTTGCCTCTTCCTCCCCTGGACCTGATTCTTCTTTGGCCTCCTCATGAGGAGCCTCGATCGGATAAATGAATCGATAGCCGCGGCGAGGCAGGGTCTCGATATAGCGGGGAGTATCGGCTGAGTCGCTGAGGGCCTCGCGGAGTCTCTGGACGGCGGCGTTCAGGCTGTGGTCGAAATCCACGAAGGTGTCTTTCGGCCAGAGACGCTGCTGGAGTTCTTCCCGAGTCACCACCCGGCCCGGCTTTTCCAGCAACATTAGCAGAATCTGGATGGGCTGGCCCTGGAGACGGATCGGGCGACCCTCCTTAAACAGTTCGCTGGATTCCGGGTCGACTTCGAATTTGCCGAAATGAACTCGATGGGAAGCAGTTGAGGCTTCCATGGAAAAGACCCCCGTTCAGGATCAGTGCCCCTGAAGCGTCCTCAACCAAGCAGCAATATCTGTGAGGAATCTTACTCTCCATCCTGCCGTGCCGCAACCGGCAATTGGCTGAATGGCGCAATTTAGCACATTGAACATGTGTGCGGAACTCGTGACTTCCAGTCCCAGACCGTGCCTCACTGAATGAAGAAACTGGTCTTGCCAGACCAGAATGTCATCAATCGCATTCGAAACGCTTGATTCCTTGAAAGGATACATTCTCCAATCCAGAGTTGCGGGCGAGTCGTTACCCTGGGAACTCAATGCCGAAGGTCCTCTTCTGCCCTAAAAGGGATAAACAAACCCCAGCCGCGATTGTTCTTCCCCTTCAGGGAAGGGGGAACACATGGCCTCGTGAACCCAGGGTAGCGCCTGCGGCGCAACCCTGGGCTGGTGAATTCATCCCCTTCGGGGAAGAAACAAAAGATGCCCGGTTTCCAGCACCAGAGATGAATCGCGCGGAAAACGGTGGGAAGACCTTCAGATTCTTGTTCGTTTCTGAGCTCCCGCACTGGCACAAGCCCTCCATCATCTCTCTACCCACCAAGAACAAGTTCCGTCAGATCAGTAATTTGCCGTTTGATCGAAATCTGATCGTGTTCTGATCAGCATATGACGGCCGTTGCATTGAGGTAGCTGATCCCCTGGACGAAGCTGGCGTCATCTCGCAGTCCACCTGGAGGTGAACGCCATGAAAAGGTCTTTGAGCCATGAATCGATCATTGTCCTTGCCACCGTTTCTTTGATTCTCCAGTTTCCACGAATTGCCTTTTCAAGGGATTCGACAACCAAGCTGGAACTAACCCTGTTGGTTTACAATTACGCTGCCCTTTCATCCAGCCAGGTCACAGAGATCAGGGCGAGGGTGGCCTTTATATTTGAACATGCCGGGATACGAACCAACTGGTTGGATTGCCGCCCAGTACTGGAAAACCATCCAGCTCCAGCAGCTTGCCAGCAACCGCTGGGACCAAGCAATCTGGCTATCCGCCTGTTAGATCAAACTAATATCTCCCAGGCCGATTATTCCCACACCGCATTGGGCCACTCCTATGTTCAGATCTCCTGACATAGAGTCTTAATACCCGCAGTTTTACTGGTCCTTTGCCGGAGAGGGCGGGGACCCAAACCTGTCCGCTTTTTTATTGCCATCTGGAGGGTCCCAGGTGCCAAGCTTCTGCCATGGCAGGAGCAAAGGGAACTCAACGGAACCTCTTTTCTGAGCCGGTCGTCCCTGCGACGACAATTATCATTAATGATCGATGCCTCATCCGTGCCGAGCATGACTATAGGATTATCGTTGTCTCTGGCATTGTTTTGGCTCAGTACGGGCTTGAAGATCGGATCGCTGAGGCCTATGCGATGGTCAGCCTGATAGAGCAAGGCTGGGCAACCCAGAAGGAGGTTGCACGGGCATTCGGCTGTTCTTCCCGCAGCGTGCGGAGATATCAACGTCGATTGGCCGATGGTGGCCTTGCTGCTTTGACACGTGCGGGCGGATACCCTTCGGGGCGACGCCGCCTTTCGCATTCTCGTGAACGGCTGCTCCGCAGCCTGAAAGAACAGGGGACAGCGAACCGTGAGATTGCGCGACGGCTTGGCGTCACACCGAAAGCGATTCGGAAACTCCTGAAGCGGATGGGTTGGTGTGATGAAGGACCAGAACAGATTCGCCTGCCGATGGGCGCACCAGGTGGGGACCCAAACCTGTCCGCTTCTCTTCCTGTGCCCGCAACGGAAGCGCCACAAAACCCCGTTCCCCCCGGGGACCCAAACCTGTCCGCTTTTGTCTCTCTGGATGATGAACCCCTCCCGGTTTCGTTCGATACAAATCCGGCTGACCGTCGTGTGGATCGGGTACTTGCCTATCTCGGAGTGCTCGATGATGCAGCGCCCCTTTTCCGCTCTGGCACTCGTGTACACGGTGGTGGCGTCTTGCTGGCTATGCCCGCTTTGGTGCAGAGCGGAGTTTTCACGGTCGCCCGGAAGATTTACGGCAGCATTGGCCCCGCATTTTACGGCCTGCGCAACATCTTTGTAGCTCTGCTGCTGATGGCGTTGCTGCGGATCAAACGTCCTGAGGGGCTTAAGGAACATTCGCCTGACGATCTCGGGCGGGTTCTGGGTCTCGATCGGGCTCCTGAGGTTAAGACGTTGCGGCGCAAACTCAGCCGCTTGGCCGCCCTCGGCCGTGCTGCGGATTTCGGACGTGCGCTGGCTCAAAAGCGGGTTGCGGACCGAGGAGCCGCCATGGGCTTCCTGTACATCGATGGGCATGTGCGTGTGTACCACGGCAAGAGCACGCTGCCCAAGACTCACGTCGCGCGCAGAAGGCTGGCAATGCCTGCAACAACCGATTACTGGGTAAACGATGCTCTCGGAGATCCTCTCTTTGTGGTCACAGCCGAGGCGAATGCAGGAATGGTCAAGATGCTGCCCCCGGTTCTCGAAGAGGTCCGGACCCTCGTCGGGGAACGACGTGTAACCATAGTTTTTGACCGCGGGGGATTCAGTCCGAAGCTCTTCCTCAAGCTGATCGGAGATGGATTCGATGTACTCACCTATCGCAAAGGGCGTAGCCGCCGTATCGGGCGATCTCGATTCGTTTCCTATGACGCAGTAATCGACGGGTTCCAGGTATCCTATAAGCTGGCAGATCAGGGTGTGCGCTTGCTCGATGGGAAGCTCCGCATGCGCCAAGTCACGCGTCTTGGTGAGGGTGGCCATCAAACTCCTATCCTGACGTCTAGGCGGGATCTGTCGGCCGTCGAGGTCGCATTCCGAATGTTTGAACGCTGGCGCCAGGAGAACTTCTTTAAGTACCTTCGCGAGGAATATGCACTGGATGCCTTGGTCGATTACGACGTCGTCCCGGACAATGCTGCGCGCGATGTTCCTAATCCCAAAAGGATCGAAATCACTGCCAAGCTTCAGCAGGCTCGTGCGGAGTTCGAGCGGCTCACAGCAGAGTACGGGGCCGAAGCATTCATGAATCCCGAGCCATTGCGGCCGACGATGAAGGGGTTTAAAGCCGCCCACGGGAAACTTGCCAAAAGCATCCGAGAAGCGTTCGATCGCGTTACCGCACTTGAACGAAAGCGTGGAGACACTCCCGCCCGCATTCCGATCGGAGATGTTGTTAAAAAAGAAATCATCAAGCTCGACCCAGAACGTAAGCTCCTCACCAATCTTGTCAAAATGGTTGCCTACCAGGCCGAGAGCGACCTCTTTCATCTTGTCACACCACACTACAAACGCGCTACCGACGAAGGCCGCACGCTGATCCAGTCCGCATTGGCAGCTCCCGCCGACATTGTTGTTTCAGCCAACGAACTGCGTGTTATTGTCGCGCCTCTCAGCTCGCCGCACCGGACTCGTGCAATTGTTTGCCTATGCCAGGAACTCAATCGCTTCCCGACTACCTTTCCAGGCTCATGCCTGCGCCTTCAGTTCTCTGTTGCTTCCGGGAAATAGCGGGAAAGGGGACAATTTGACAAACATCTATGTCAAGAGATCTGAATTTGGCATTTCTCGGATCATAATAATAGGGATGTCCCGGGGGTTCCACCGCCGGTATTACACCCGGGCTGCCATGGCTGTCCGCATAGGTTGGCACTGGAAGATTGTATTGAGGGTTGGAAATCACATGGTCGC
>JBGPHY010000462.1:0-5109 GCA_041484625.1 Terriglobia bacterium
AATAGTGGTGAGGCCCTTGAGGATTGCTGGCCCATCGGGTGGAGCTTTCGATGCTCCAGATTCTCATTGCCAGTCCCCCCCTCGTCTCCGAAGGTGGGAGAAAGTACACGAGAGTACACCTCCTGGCGTGCCAGTCCCCGTAGGTGCTTGTTCCACAACGGCTCGGCGAGAACCTCCCCCTCAGGGGTAATCCCAATCCCCTCACACCTTCTGAGGGTCTAGTGGCTTCCGAATAGAAAAATGACAGTTAATCCAAAAAGGATCAAGAGAATAATCGTGATGGGGATCCACTTCCTGGAGGGCTCGGAATGGAGCGTAAATGTCGGGACAACTGGTTTCGGAGGTTCTGTCTCGTCTGGCAATTCACTCTTTTCGAGGCCATCCCGAACCCACAGGATTGATGATGAGTGAGTTTCAGAAACGATGGGGGTTGTTTGCGGAAGGCACTGGGAGGGTTCTCTGTCATCCAGTTCAATGATTTCATTATCATCCAACATACTTCGCGGGTAGCCGGGAGATGTTTCCAGCGCTTGTTCCAGTTCCAGTATGTTCTGGCTGATGGTGGCTATTTCGTTTTCAATCTCTTCGGCAATCCTCCGATCGCGCATGCGGACTTCCAGGTCGGTATCAATCAGGACGGCAGCAAGGGCGGCCTCGATTTCATCCTGGCTGTCAGGGGGAAGAAGTGTAGGCTTTGTTTCCGGTGGCATGGGATTCAGCACCAGCGATTCCTGAGGAGAGTCATTTGAATCGATTTCCAGAATCGTCTCCGGGGATATGCCTGGTCCAATATCACCCATCTCCAAAACGTCTATCGCCGACGACTGTTCCTCGAGTGGAGGATTGAGGGGGACGAGCTGAACTGCTTCCACGTCCACAGGGGAGAAGGATTCAGGAAGGTTCGGCTCTGGCAGGGTTTTCGGCCTGGGTTGCAAGGGTTGGCTGAGGAGACTCCTGACCACTTTGGTGAGATGTGCCTGCACCAGAGGTTTTTCCAGGAACTCCACAGCACCACAGCCTACAATCGCTTCTTTCCGATACTTCTCGGCCTTATAGATGCCAGAGAACATAATGACCGGACGAACGTCGCCCAGTTCCCCGCTGGTGATTTTCTTGCACAGTTCAAAGCCATTGAGCTTCGGGAGCAGCGCGGAAGTCAGGACCAGATCGGGACTCCAATTCTTGTACAGTTCGGCGGCCTGGGAGCCGTCATGGGCGGTCAGAAAGGCAAGGTCTTGCTCCGCCAGGATGGTTTGAATCTCTTCCAGGGTTCTCTGATCGTAGTCGACAGCAAGAATCGTCTTCTGCATGCAAGGGTTCTCGTAAGCGTCAGACGGATGCACGAAAGAGGGGAGAAACCCCTATTCCTGCACCCCACCCGCTGATGGACCGGCGTATCTCTCTCGCCATGTTCTTCATCGGAATCCAATCCTATTGACTTTAAAGATATTGGCCCTCGTTTCCGTGTCGAATCCCAGGTGATTCAACGAGATTTGGGGCAATTATAAACAAAAACCATTGTGATATGATAGGTTCAGCCGATGGTCAGAGGACATTCAACTGGAGTGTCATCCCGGGGTTCAATGCACCGCCCAAATGCGAAGTGTCGAGACCCGTTCCTGATCACTCGCTTGCTTCAAGCAATCCTCATCTGGACCGTCGTGCTGAGTTGCTCGGTCTTTTCTACCCAGAAAACCACAGAAGAGACACCGAAGGACTTCAGTCTGATAGTGCCGGTGGAATTAGTGGTCGTTCCCGTCACCGTGGAAGATGGTAATGGACTGCCGCTGGCGGGACTCCAGAAAGGGGACTTCGAATTGCTTGATGCAGGGGTGCGTCAAAAGATTTCTTTTTTTTCGGTGGATCCTGTCCCCCTGTCAGTGGCTATCCTGATTGATCGTTCCAGTGATGCCCGCACCCTCTCCTTGCTGCAGCAGACCTTGGTTCCCCTGACCGAGGCCTTCAGTGCCTTCGACGAAATGGCTGTTTACCAGTTTGAGAATACGCTGGACAAAGTCCAGGACTTCACGGCCAATAAGGAGGAGGTCCTTAAAGCGTTCAAGCGAATCAGTTTAAAAGGGAGTTCCCCTGCCTTTACCAGTGAGCCGTTTTCCAACGAAACCATGATCAATGGAATTCCCTTGGAGACGGGCCAGGGGCGAGTGCCACCGCCCAAAACTATCAATACTCACATCGACGATGCCATCTTCAACTCTTCCATCGACGTGGCGCGAAGGGGAAGAGAACGCCGCAAGGTCATCTTGATTATTTCAAACGGGCAGAATGCCCCGGGCAACCGCCACTCGTACGACAACACTCTCGAATCGCTCACCCGCGCCGAAATTGTTGTGTATGGGATTGGCCAAGGGACTGCTTTCCTGGTGAGGAAGAACGTTCTGACCCGTTATGCCAGCGCCAGCGGGGGAAGCGTCCTCTATCCCGACAAAGTCAGTGGGTTCTCAGAGACGTATCAGAAGATCTCCCAGTTGGCCCGAAACCAGTATGTCATCGGGTTCATCCCGGAAGCGAAAATGGAGACGACCGCCTATCGAAGAATTGAGGTCTCGGTCACGAGCAAAGAGGCCAAGATCGGCAAGGTCAGGCATCGCAAGGGGTACTTTGCGGTTCCCCACCTCTAAGGGGCACTTTTCATGGCCTTGCGGGGCCCGACACGGAATCAGCGAAGAGGATGACCATGGAAGTGTATATCTCGGAGGATGCCTTTTGGGGGTTGCTGGTCTCTGCTATTGAAGTTTACAAGCGAGAGTGCTTTGGATTCCTGGTCGGGTACCGCCATGCCAATAACGTGTTTATTGTCCAGCACGCCCTCCCCTCCCAACTGGTGAAACGGTGGAATACAGGGGTCATCGAGAATAAACGATCGGAGCGCCGAATCAAGAAATTCCTGTCTAACATCCCCCCTTTGGCACTGATAGGGGATTTTCACTCCCACGCCGGCTGGGGAGACCTAAAGGGTGTCCCGATCCCCAGTGATCTGGATGTGCATAAGATGAACCTCAATACCCTATACATCATTATCGAGGTGAATGACAAAAGGAAAGTCGTGCCCTGGAACTACAACGATGATGGAACCATTTCTGGAACTACTGATGACTATTATTTCAAAGTAGTCGCTTATTATCTGGATTCCCGCCAAAAAGCCAAGAGAGCCAATATCTTCTGTCCCTACGCCATCGGATTCGACGCCAAAACCCGGCCCCGCCCAGAATTCCGGGACAACAAAACGGCCAGCGGAACCATCTAAACTTTACGGGCCGTAAAGTGCCCCTCGGTGCGGCCATTCACCCATCATCAAGACGTTTTATTCGTATGGTTGTTAGGCTATAATTTCCTTGAGAGTTGTGTTGCAGGCAAGCACCTATGAATCCGGGACTCACGAATCGTCGACTGTTGATTGGCATCCTGCTGCTCTTTCCGGTCTCCCTTTATGCGGAGTCCGGTAAGAGCCGCATCACCCCGGAATCTCGTGCTCAGATCATTCGGACCTTGGGAAGCGAGTTCATCGCCTTGAAGGTGCCCCTACCCATCAATAAACGCGGATTGACGATTAATTCAAAAGGTGAGTTCGATTGGAAGAAGAACGAAGAGGCCGCCATGAACGCCGGCCAGTTCATCGCTCCGGGCATCACCGTGCAGATTACCACCCTGACTATTGCTGATAACAAGATCATTTTCGAGATCAACGGTGGCGGCAAGAAGAAGCGACGCTATTTGGAACACATTCAGATCGGTGCCGGCGGCGGCTCAAGGCCAATGGCCGCCCCCACGGCCCAGGCCCCACCCAAAGGGTCGTATGTCATTATCAAGTTTGACGACGCGGTCCCGGACTTGACCCCTGACCAAGTCAGGGAAATCCTGTCTCCTGTCTTGGACTTCAGCCGCAAATCAGCCACAAGATCCTTCATTGAGTCCGTGCCGGAGGAATTCAAGGAAGCAGCCAAGAACAAGCAGGTTGTGGTTGGAATGGACAAGGACCTGGTACTGGCGATTATGGGGAGACCCTTGAGGAAAGTTCGCGATAAAAAGGGAGAGGTGGAAACCGAGGACTGGATTTATGGAGAGAGGCCCCAGAAGGTCATCTTTGTCACCTTCTTGAAAGGGAAGGTCGTCAGCGTTAAAGAGTATTGACCCGGGAAGCCCCTTCCATCCTCAAAATCTCCTGGTCTGCCTGAGCGCTTCATAGAGCACAACAGCTGCCGCGTTGCTGAGATTCAGACTACGAGGTTTAGCCCCCCACATCGGAATCCTGATCGAATTTTCGAGGTTTGACTCGATCAGGTCTCTCGACAATCCTCGGGTTTCACTGCCGAGAACCAGGTGATCGTCTTCCACATATTGGATTTCGGTATAGAGACGGTGTGCCTTGGTGCTGACAAAGAGAAAACGACTCCGGCATGAACCTATCAGTTCGGACAGGTCGTTGTGATAGTGGAGGGACAGGCAATCCCAGTAATCCAAACCGGCCCGTCGAAGATAGTAGTTGTTGGTTGAAAATCCAAGCTTGCCCACCAGGTGCAACGGGGTTTCGGTCAGGGCGCACAGGCGCGCAATATTGCCCGTGTTTTGTGGAATCTCCGGCTCGACCAGCACAATATGCATGGGAGCGCTATTTAACTTGGATGACTGCCTTCCCTACCCCTACATTGCCGTTTGAGTCGTACACTCTCAATGCCACGGTGTGTTCGCCCGCATCCAGGTTCTCCCGACGAAACTCAAACTCCTCCGATCTGGAGTCTACAATCCCATCAAGGGAGAAAATATCCTCCCAGTCAGTGCCGTCCACCGAGATCTCCGCCTTGCGCAAGACCGATACGGCGTCCGAAGCTTTGAACCGTACGAACTGGTACCTACCCTCCGCTCCCTGACTGAGCACTTGCACAATCGGAGGATTATTGTCGAGGTCGAAGACGGCGCTGGTCAGTTCCCCAGTGAGAGCAATGGTCTTGGGATTCGAGGGAGAGTCGCTGGCCACCACGCGGACCAGATACTTGCCGTCCGGCAGACTGTCCGACTCCAAGGTCAGGTGCTTGTCCTCAAGGTCCTTCTTTAAAAGGATCCAAGCGGTCTCTTTCTCCCCCCGAAGATAAA
>JBGPHY010000463.1:0-5095 GCA_041484625.1 Terriglobia bacterium
AAAAAGCCTTGGATGCCGGACTTGCTCTCAGCGGGGACGCGCGCGCGCAGGCCAACATGGGTGTGGATGTTGCAGATTACGACAATGACGGCCTGATGGACGTTTTCTTAACTCATTTTGCGGGCGATTACAGCACGCTTTACCACAATGAGGGGAATCTGGTTTGGGAGGATGCTACGATCCGATCACAATTGAGAAAGACCTATGGCTTGCTGGTCGGCTGGGGAACTCGCTTTGCCGACTTTAATAACGACGGATGGAAAGACCTTTACCATTCCAACGGTCATGTCTATCCATTCCTGGAGGATAGCCGCTTTGAAGAACGATATGACCAACCTGGAACCCTTCTTCTCAATCAGAAGAACGGCACTTTTCTGGATGTCTCTTCAATGTCTGGGAAAGGAATTCAGACAAGGAGGTCGGGTAGGGGAGTGGCGTTCGCCGATTTTGACAACGACGGTGATATCGATTTGATCGTCTTGAACATGAATGATTCTCCTCTCCTGCTTCGCAATGATCGATTGGATTCAAACCATTGGATCATGCTCAAGACAGTGGGCAGAAGAAGCAATCGAGATGGAATCGGCGCCCGGGTTACTGTTATTACTGGGAAACTACAGCAGATTGGGGAGATCAAGAGAACTGTTGGGATTTACTCAGCCAGCGACCCTCGGGCTCATTTCGGCTTGGGCAATTATGACAAGGTAGACTTGTTGAAAGTGCGTTGGCCCAGCGGCAAGGTGAAGGAATTCAAAAATGTTGCTGCTGACTCCCATTACGTGCTCGATGAGGAAGAGGGTATTCGGAGAGAGACATTTTCAGGAAAACAGCCACAGAGTCACCGAGACACGGAGAAAGGCAAGAGTTAACCAGCAAGTCGAACAGCCTCGGGCTGACCTCTGTTGGTAATAAGCCCGGTTCCGGCCAAGGGACTTCTGCATAGCAATTACAGGGTTCTCTGAATGGACGCGGGATCAGTTATCCCCTCTCTCCTTCCATTGCTGATAGCGGGCCGTGATCTCGTCGGCACCACGCCAGGATTTATAGATGATCCTCCCTTTAAAGCCGAAGGCTTGCCCCGGCTCATAATCAGGGAGGCTGAAGGAAAAGTCCCAGGCTGGATTCTGAACAGGAAAATAGGGTCGATGCCCGCCCGCATTGACCAGAAAGAACTTCACTTCAGGCCGGCTGGTCATTATCGCCAAAACCCGAGCCCCAATCCTTCCATAAACAGCCGGGAAGGCAGGCGATTGTGGCGGGGAAAACGTGCGCTGGCTGTGAACAAATCCTACAGGCTCGCCAATAATAAAGGCCTCTCGTTCGCCAAAGGGTTCCCAGACTGGCGCGTTCGGTTTCCCCGATGGAGAATAAAGTTGGACCTCGTCATATGTAGACATGTAGCAAGGCCATGATGCAAAGAAGGAGGCTGGATTCTGCTTTTTCTCGTGTAGGACGAAGTTCATTGTGAAGTCAAGAGAATCCGGACCGGAAGGTATTAAGAGCAGTGTATATTCCACTCCGCTCAAAGGCATCTTTGAAATTCTAAGCAACACTCCACCGGAGTCTTTTTTCATTTGGATGGGCCATCCTCGGCCAATCCCAAATCGTGCTCGTGAATCTACTGGATCAAGTCTTAAAGCTTCCACTTGAAGGTTCTGGAGATTCAACCAGGAGAAAAAAGGGGCCACAATGTTTCTTCGTTCCTCCTTGTTCCAAAAGGCTCGGACACCGTGATAACCCAAATGGTGACTATACCCCTGCTCCATCCAGATGCTTTCGGGGCCTGGTCGCAACCCTGTGTTGTCGATGACCTTGACTGTGAGTTCGTCGGTTTCGAGAGTGATGGATGGGTCCTGGTGTTCGTCAATCCACTTTAGGCTATCGTACTGGAAGCCCTCGTTATCGCGTGTGTTTCGTGCAAAGGCGCGCAAAGTAGTGGGGGCAATGGTTCCAAGAATGAAGGATCGTCGTCTGAGCATCGCTTCCTCCCCTGAAGGATTTGTCGCAAGCAAGGATAGCATGAGAACTGTGATGCAGTAATTGCCTGGGGAAAGGAAGGGCTGCGATCAGAAGTGGCGGACGGAGGAAAGGCATCGTAAATGAATGGAATATGTTTGAAAAGCTGGATCTTAAAGGAGGAGTTCCTGTGAGAAACATTTCACTCGTATCTTGCTTGGTATTATTTGCATTTGTAAATGACGTGCGCGCTCAAAACACAACGGTCAATGGCGCTATGAAATTCCAGACTATTCATGGTTTTGGGGTCAATGCCAATCCTCAATCCTGGAACATGAACCCTGAATCAGTTAAAAAAGTTCTTGATGACCTTATTACAGGAATGGGATGTACAAGCTTTCGGCTCATGTTTGATGATTGCGACTGGGAAGGGGTCAACGACAACAACGATCCTAATTCATACAATTGGACCTACTACGATTCCGTCTATAGCGCGCCCCGCTTTACTGGTGTTTGGAATACGATACGATACCTCAACAGCAAGGGCATCACCGACATTACACTTAGTCCCGATGGGGCGGCGCCAAGCTGGATGGGTGGAACAACCCTTCTTCCAGGGAAAGAAGAGGAGTATGCAGAGATGATGGCGTCGATGGTTTATTATGGCAAAAAGCGCCTTAACCCGCCTGTCCAATTCAGCCTGTTGTCTCCCGTAAATGAAACGACTTGCGGTGGGGGTGAAGGTGCAGTCATGACCCCAACTCAGTTTGGGACCATGTTCAGTGCTCTAGCGACTCACCTTATCAATGACGGTATTTCTGATGTCACCCTTATCGGACCCGACGATTGCGATGGTTGGGTCGCCAATTTTCGGGCCATGATAGCCAATAGCAACACAATGTCAAAGGTCGGACATTTCGGTCAGCATGAATATGGAAATAGTTTTCGCAAGGGTCAGGAAATGGTAGAGGCGGTAAAGAACTCGGCTTATCCAGACAGAGAAGTTGTTATGACAGAAACAAACGCTGTTTGTCATGGTTGTGACGAGGCAAAATACAATGCAGATTACGGTTTCAACAGTTATGCTGGTCAGGCATATAAATATATCCTTCAGCATCTAAATGTTGGTATAACCGGAATCCAGGTCTGGGAGGCCTACGATAGCCAATACCATCATCCCAACCGATATTTGACATGGAGTATGTGGGGGATTTTCGGAGTCAACGACATCAATCATCCGGATGTGTATACAAAGCGGACCCACTACCATGTACTTAGACAGCTTTTCAACTTTGTCAAGCCAGGTTTTAGAAGGATTGATATTTCTACAAGCCTCACCAATATGACGGTTTCAGCCTTTTGTGATACGGCAAGCGGAGTCATTGTTATCACTGGGATGACCGACAGTAGCAGGTCTCAAACCATGGACTGCAAATTGAAGAACCTTCCAGAAGTCACGGCGCTAAAGTACTACCTTACGGATGCTTCACACAATTTTGCGCAGGATTCCGATGTAATGGTTAACCAGCAGGCATTTACGAAGTTGATTCCCGCAAAATGTGTCTTCACCTTTATTGGCAATGGAACCAAACCAACAACCACAAGGGCTTCCAAAGGCAAATAGCTCACGATAGCTAATCGCTCTCAATCGTTGCGGATCATGTTGACGCCCCGGAAGGTGATCCTCTTTTCGGCCCATTTAAGAGGTCAAACATAAATTGGGGTGATGAAAGATCAAGCTGGACCTGACGGAAAGGAAAACCTAATGAGAACATCATTGTCTCACTTGCTTTCTCGACGGGACTTTTGCAGAGTCTCTGGATTGTCAACAGGAGCCATTGCTGTGCCATTGCCGCTTTCCTTCAAGGCCTTTGGGGGGCAATCCGAAGAAGATGAAACAATTGTCCGGTCGAACTCGTTTTTGTCCATGGGGATCAACCGAAAAACCGGACGAGCTTTTGTGGAGGAAAGGTCCTCTGGGGAGGTCTGGGTCTGGGATTGGAGAGATATTAGGGCTGCGGCATCGCTTTCGTCACTTCTGTCTCTGGAAGTAGGAGAATACGAAATGCTTCAGTCTCCGGAGCGTTTCAAAACGATATTACCCGAATCTATTGCCCCTCTCTTGGATGGTTTCCAGCTTCACTATGACCAACCCTGGGGAAAATTCAATTGCTCCGTGCGCTTGGCGGACCATGGGCCGGATATTCTTTTCGAAGTAGAGCCGGATTTACGCTATCGCTGTGAGTTGTCAGCCATTCAATTTCCAAGTACACTTCGGCCAGAAGGAAACCCCCGCCCTGTATTCTTGGATACGATCTTGGGAGGGCGAATGCATCGTCCTTCCTCCCGTCTGGAAGGGTCCCTGTCTGAGCCCGATCCCCTTTCGGACAGGTTCACTGTGACCGCCGACCGATGCTGGATGCGCTATTGGGCGGTTCTGGGGGAAAAATCTGCCGCCATGGCCATACTCGAGCCTGGCTTTGACGCTGCCCTCAACTATTTCGACGATGGACAAGGGCCTCTCAGCTTTGGTTGGATTCACCTGCCGCGACTGGGATGGCTGGATCAAGCCCGGACTCAGCGATTTCGGTTTATTCCTTCCGCATCGTATGTGGCCATTGCGCGAGCTTACCGCCAGTATGCGAAGCAAGAGGGCTTTTTCAGGAGCTTGTGGGAAAAGCTGGAAGAATGCCCATCGCTCGAAAAGCTATTTGGCGCGGTATTGGTGATGGTGGGTTACCTTCATGATTCGGAAGCGGATTATGCCGGCGCCTTCCGGAAGCTCAAGCAGAGGGGGGTGGAAAAGGCTTATGTCTATCCCGTTGGTTATTTCAACCTCAATGGGGGTGACGAACTCTATCCGGGCTACAAGTGGATTAACCTGGATCGGGAAACGCTTCGGGAACTGGACCGTCTGGGTTACTTGTATGCTCCTTGGATCTGGCTGGATGAAGTCCTGAAAGGCGGTCCCTTCTTTCAAGACTGGTTAACCTTGACTCGTTCTGATGGTTCAAAGAGCCCGTCCTGGAAGATCGGCGAACTGGATTGGTATAACAGTCACGAAGGTCGAGTGCTGGAGATTCTCAGGCAGGCAGCTCCTGAATTGCGGGGAAAGTACACGGCCGCCCACTTTGATGTC
>JBGPHY010000464.1:0-5082 GCA_041484625.1 Terriglobia bacterium
AGGCGAGGGGTTCCTTCCTAAGTACACCATTCCATAAATACGGCGACGTATTTGGAGTGCGCAAGCTTGCTTGCGCTTTGGTTCGGCGCAGCTTGCTGCCGCACTCCAAATGGGCTTGAAATACGTTAGCGTGTTTATGAACCAGATCACTAAGTTCCCTTTTTCTACAAACATCTGGCTTCTCGCTGAGCCTCCAACCACGACCGAGAGCGTATTAGAAAAACCAAAAGGAGATCTAATCACCGCATAGGGAGCATGCGGCTTACAATCATTCCACTCGGACGGGACTACGTTCCAAAGACAGTTCTATAGAATTACCGATCGACATCCGTGCTGCGTCACGCAAGATTCGGTCGAGTTCTTTGGAAATGTTCGTCCACGAATAGGGCTCATGATTTTTCGTCGCAAGGGATCCCATACGCATGGAATCCAGAAGAAATGAGGCCATTCCATCGATGTCATCCCCTTTGAAGCTGCCGGCCATTCCAGTGGACTCAGCCACAGTTCGGGCGTCGCTGCCGGGCGGGGCGACTAGGAGAACCGGGGTCCCCAGCCCCAACGCTTCGTACACTTTTGCCGGCACAATACCCCTATCTGCCAACGACGTACTCTTCAGGACCGATGCCACCACTACAGCGACCTGAGCTCCCTTGATGGCAGATAGAACTTCAGACCGTGGTACTTGTCCATGTAAGCGAAGCTTGTCACTGACTTCGAATTGATGGGCCGCTTCGAGAACGTGACTTCCATCCATTCCGTAATAATGGAAACACCACTCACCCAAGCTGTCATCACCGGTATCCTTGATGCGTGTGAGAGCGGCCATCAAAGGGGCTATAGAACGTTTTGGGGGATAGAAACCGCCGGTATAAACAATGGCTCGATGTCCAAAGTCAAGTGGTTTAACTTGTGCAAGATCTTCCGGATCGTACCCATTGGTCACAACATTCAACTTCGACCCTAGTTTGAACCTTCTGTCCATTGCACAGGCCCACGACGAAGACACAACGGTAACGGCAGCACAAGCCTTAAGTAAGCTCACTTCCTCTCGAAAGACACTAGAGCGGGAGGGGCTAGGTGCGTGAGGGTTATCTGTCCATGGATCGCGATAGTCCAATACATAGGGTCGGCCCAGTTTCTTTGCTAAGCGTCCAGCAAGTCTGAAGGAAGCAAAAGGAGGACCAGTCGCCAGGATTACATCGACATCTTTGGGGGTCAAATTCGAACAAGCTTGCTCAGCAGGTCCTACCCAACCAATTCCACTGTCTATACTGAGGAATCGCGCCGTCTTCCGCAATAAGCCGCCGAAAAACCACCCCAAACCGCTTTTCCAGCAGCTGAGTTCATGGGCACAGAGTTGGGGCCAACGGTGCCCGGTCAAAACTCGACGTATCCCTTCGCCTTCGACGGGCTTTTCGACCTGCTCGGAATCATTTGCGCTTTGCCACAAGCTCGGATGAGGCGTCACCACGGTCACATCCCATCCCATTCTTGTCAGATATTTGGCGATATTCCAAGCCCTGACGCCACCGATGGCCTGGCAAGGAGGAAATGGGCAGGCTAGAAATAGCAATTTCGGCCGTCGGTTCAGATCTTTTTCTTCGCTAGGTTTACCGTTATACCTAGTGTGCTCCTTGAGATCCTTCACCAGGATGAAGTACTTGGCGCCGAGGAGTGACAAAAGCAGGTTGTAGTAATTGCGGACTTCAGCGGGGTAAATCCGTATTGCCTCCAAGAATGCCCGGCGGCCCCTTTTGAGGTCCTTGATGCAACAATAACTAACACCGAGCGAGAGGTAACGGTGGCTGTGGCTTTTCTTATCCGTCGCAAAGTCCTTGCCATATTTGCTGAGCAGACTTTCCAGCCCACTTTTTGTCTTATCCCAGTTGCTTGTCAGGCTGCTCCGGTGCACAAAATACAGAACCAGTGGTTTGCTGATGAATTCGAACTCCCTTTTTTCTGCAATCCGGATCCACATGTCGTATTCTTCGCCATATTCAATGCCCTCGTCAAACAGTCCTGCTTCTTCAAGACAGGATCGACGCACCACAACAGTGGAAGCCGTGCCAATCCAGTTGCGGGAATAGAGGTCTTCCAGAATCCGACCGCGCTTGACCGGCATCACCTCCTCGAACATTTTCCCACTGCCCAGATCCATCTTGAAGAAGCCTGTGTAGACACCCCCCACCGATGAAGAGCTTTTCTCAAGCAGATCGACTTGCAGTTGGAGCTTCTCCGGCAACCAGCGGTCATCATCGTCCAGGAAGGCGATGTATTCGCCCGTTGAGTATAGAAATCCTGTATTGCGCGCAGCAGAGACCCCCTTGTTAGTCTCGTGGCAAATGTACTTGAGCCTGTTGTCAGCAATTGAAGCGACCACCGCCCCAGCATCATCGCGAGAACAATCGTTCACAACCACGATCTCGAAATCCTGATAGGTCTGAGCCAGCACACTATCTATGGCTGAACGAAGCATGACGGACCGGTTGTAGGTTGGAATGATCACACTTACCTTTGGCATCTAAACGTCACCTCTTTCTTAGCCCTTAAGTGACTGTTCAAGGACACAGGCGTCTACGAAAAATTTGCAGGCCCAATTAAGAAACTCGAACCGACCGTAGTCTCCAGTAATCGGGAATGATCCCTTCACTCCGCCGCGCAAATTGGACGAACCTTCCATCTTCACGGTTTTGCGCACGAATTGAGTCGCCAGCCGACCGGCGTCGAGGTAACGCCGGTCAACTGTTTCCTGATAAAGCAGTAGCCAACCGATTGCGACCTGAACACTCCCCGTCAGGCAAGACCATTTGACGGCTCCACGCCAATCCGGCAGGATGCGTCCCGGCAAGAAGCCATCCTGCCTGAGGCTTTGCAGCAAGCCATCGGCCATCTTTCGCCCCGCGCAAAGGAAAGCTTCCTCTTTGCTGAAGCGATAGGCTTCCACAATGCCGCGAAGGGCGTAGCCCAAGGTGTGCGTTAGGGGTCGCGAGGGATCAGTCAGGCAGCAATGGTCCATCCAGCCGTTATTTCGCTGCCATTTCAAGGCCCAACGTACATTAGCCAGTGCGGCCCTGGCATAAGACTTCTCCGGCAAAATACGAGCGGCTTCCAACAGTCCCCAGGCTACGTGGGTTTCGTAAGTCTTTTCGCCGGGAGCGCCGTGGGTAGTCGGGTATGTTCGCCAACACCCGTCTGGATCCTGTGTCTTGGCCAACCAATCGGCCGCCCGTTCCATAGGGCGGAGATATTGATCGCCAAACTCTTTGACTCCGCTGGCCAAACCCAGGAGGATTTGCCCGGTGTTAAAAGTGACCGGCACTTTGCGCGGCGCCTCAACTGTGCCGCCTTGAAAAGCCCCTTCAGGGAATTGAATCGAGGTGAGCCAGTCCAGCATTTGCTTGGCCCGCGCCCTGACAGGGTCATCGCTGCGTTGCCTTGCATAGTCCAGCAAAGTCGGGACGATATAGCCTGTGGTTTCCGGGTATGAGGCGCCCCAACCCGACACCAGGCTGTAATGCCGGGCAACTCCGCCGTCCTTTGATTTCGAAAGATCTTGAGCCCGGCACAGCCACTCAATCCCTTCCTTGATCGCGATTTCACAACCCAAATCTCGTTGAGGCAGCCCGCGCAAGTCCCGTTGTCGCTCAGCTTTGGCTTCCTTAGGCAGACCAATGTATTTAATAAGCTTCCGTACGGGTTCGACACTGGCCCGAATAGGGTTCAATATCATCTTGAGTTCAGGTATGGGCTGCCGCTCTCCGTCGGCCTTCAGAGGTATCGAGGATATGGCACCGCTCGCTCAACTCCTGGCTATTCTCCATTCTCCCTCCGGGACGGATGCACAAAGGGAGCGGTACACCTCGATCGTTTTAAGCGCAACTCCATCCCATCCATACAGGGTCTGGGCAAGGTGCCTGGCATGTTCGCCCATGGCCCGCGTTCGCCCAGGGTCCCGCAATACGGTGAGGATGGCTTCTGCCAGGGCTTCCGGGTTCGCTGGAGGAACCACGATCCCACTTTTCCCATCCTCTACAATTTCCGCCAAGCCGCCGGTATCCGTCACAACAACCGGCCGGCCCGCCGCATATGCTGAAAGCAGAATCCCACTCTGGTACGTCTTGGTATAAGGCAAGACAATGACATCCGATGCAATGAAGTAAGAAGCGACATTTTCAATTGGGACGTAACGCGTTACGCAATTGACGTCGTCCCTGCCGGCAAGAGAGGAGATCAACTCCGAGTAGTATGTGAACCCCTCGCGGTCGCCCTGGTGTATCTTGCCGACGATCAGCAAGAGAGCAGTATCCAGATGCTGTCTCACATGCTCGAAGGCCTGCACCAGGTATTCCAATCCCTTGTACCTGCGGATCAGCCCGAAAAACAGAATCACTTTCTTGTCATCGGAGAGTTTCAGTTCCCGACGGGCTGCCTCTTTGGAGATTCCTTCTTTCTTGAAAAAAAGGTCGAAGCTGCCATGACGGATGACGGAAACCTTAGATGGGTCCAGGTCGAAGGATTCAATCATTTCCCGTTTGTTCTGTTCCGCGTGGACAATGATTCGGTCGGCCAGTTGGTAGATCCGGTGGTAGAGTCGCCGTGCGGCTTCACGATGAACCTCATGGGGCAGGAGATTGTGGGCAGTATAGATCAGTCGAAATCCTAGTGCCTTCAGGAAGCGCATGAATTGGTATTCTGCGCGGGGTTCGTTCAACCACTGGAAATGAATCACGTCGGGTCTCTTGATAAGCTGGTAAATTGCTATCTCGAGGCGGATGATCCACGTCCTTATCCAGCCTAGAAACGACGGCTTTTTGGCTTTGGACGCAGGAATGCCCGGTGTGAAGTCAGCACTGTCTGACCGTTTCGGAAACGGTTTGGCCTTTCCAAGAAACCGACTCTTCATCCACAAGAAACGCGACTTCAGCTGGCTTCTCCTTCCTAACGGAGCATAAACTTCGTACTCCTTCGGGAACTCTTTCAATTCATACTGGTCGGTGGTTAAGACTACTACTTGAGTTCCAGCACGGTTCAATGCCTCAGCCAGTTGATGCGTGTAATGGCACACACCTCCGCTGCCTAATG
>JBGPHY010000465.1:0-5080 GCA_041484625.1 Terriglobia bacterium
GTTTAGTCTTGTGACCAATGACGGTGTGGGTGAGCCAGTCGGTGGTCTGCGAGTTGGGCCGGCAATAAGCTTCCAGGTAGAGGATCTCCATCTGCTTGCCAGGCAGCCTTTCGCCGGCAATCGTGAGAATATCGTCCTGCCACGAAAGAGTCAGCGCTGGGGATTTCTCGGCGGTGTGTCCGCCCACAGCAATGAGTAGAAGTCCAACAAAGGTGACAAAGGATCTGTTGTTCATACCCTCAGATTAGATCAAAGAAAGCGGCAGCACACAAGTGGAGGAAGTCGATGCAGTGGAATTGTCCCAGGCGCTTACCGAACTGAATCCTCGAGCAATTCCCAAGCCATCCGGCCATCGTCATGGCGCTCCCTTCCGTGCTTGAATGAGCCTGATTGCCTGTTCTGCAGCCTCCTGGACTGTGATTGTTGGTCCGGTGGTTGTCACTCCATAATCGGCGAGAAGTCTTTTCAGATCGGTCAAGGCGTGTTCATCCCCTAGCTTGCCTAGTGCTTTTGCGGCGCTCACGCAGATATCGCTTTGCTTGTCCTTCAAAGCAGCCAGGAGAGCAGGAACTGCTCTTCGGTCCCCAAACGTCCCCAAAGCCTCGGCAGCATGTCGGCGTTGAACCCACTGTGGATCCTCCAGGAACTCCGCCACAATGGGTACCCCCAGCGGATCACCTAACTTGGCGAGACCATAAGCAGCCCAGAGCCGGCGATCTCGGTTCTTATGGCTGAGCATCTGCTTGAGGCCGGGAACTGCTTGTTTATCGCCAATCTCCGCCAGAACCACAGCGACGTGACAATTGATGTTCTCATCTGTCAGGTATCCGACCAGAATGGGCACGGCACGTCTGTCTTTTAGTTCTCCCAGGACGGTCACTGCGTAGTAGCGATCCTCTGTTATCTGTTCTATGCCCGTGTCTTGGCGCCACGACTCAGGGGGTTGGTAACGCCAGAGCGTTCCTTCATCTTTGTTTGACCTGGGCTCGGTGTCCTGAAGCACCGCAATGATGGCGCGAAATCCTCTCTCGTCGCCCAGACCTGCCAGAACAAATGCAGCGTTGCAGCGGAGATGTCTGTCCGGATGGTTCAGCAATTTCTCCAGGCGGGAGATGACAGTCGAATCCCCTTGTCTCACGATCCTTTTGCCGATCGCAAGTTGTTCCCAGAAGTACTTCGCGCTTTTGAACTCCTCGACCAAATTTGAATTAGGCTGCGACCGACGCTTTGGTTCATTACCAACAAGAATCTCGCGGTGGATAATTCCCATTATTAGAATGGCTACTAGGCCAATAAGGATGCGGTTAATTTGATGTTTCATTGTGGGACCATTGACACTGTCGCTCTGCAACACCGGCCGGGAGCCGGACCGCTGGCAGGCAGGCGGACATCGACACGAGCTGGGCTTCAGATCGAGAACTCAGCACCGGATAGCGGTCTGCTGAGCTGCCTCGGGTCAGAGCAGAATAGCTTTATTTCTCTGCTGGAACTTGCGATACGGGACGAAAGCCCGGGTCTGTGGCCGGATTCAATTTCAGCTTCTCACGATCCAGTATTTTTCCCTGCTGCATGACCAGCTCAATATTCCGGCTCTCTTGGATTTTTTGATCCGGACGACCGTTGATTACAAGCAGGTTGGCCAGCTTCCCGGACTCCAGTGTCCCCCATTCGTTACCAGCGCCAATCCACTGCGCTCCGTTGCGTGTGGCGACAGTGATGGCGTCCAAAGGACGCAGCCCCGCCTCGACCAGCAACTCCAACTCATGATGAATGCCTTCACCCAGAAACACTCCTGGATAGGGTGCGTCTGTCCCGGCTGACATCAGAAAACCAGCATCGAACAGCGCTTTCACATTGATCGACCGCTGCTTGAATCGTTCCACGGGAGAGTCATGCCCCGGAGGTAACGGGCCAGGCTCACGCCGCGCCTCTGCACGCAGGTCTGCAAGAAAGCTGGGAGGAGCAGTGTCCTTAATCAAGGGATACTCGAGAAAAGTCAGATCAGTCAGGCGCCGCCTGGAAAATGACTCGATCACAGCCAGGGAGGAAGTAAACATCACCCCCCGCTGTTTCATGAATTTGATGGCATCCGGACTGTACAGACTGAAGATCGGCACGTCCGGCACATGGGCAAAGGCCGCAATTCCGGTGAAGGCTAGATCGAGCGACCCATTTCTGTAACCCTGATCAATGAACACCCGCAGGGAATTTTTGCGACCTTCTTGAACCAAGGTCATGACCATCCGGTCCGATAGGCCGACATAGGCTTTAATGATATCAACGTGATCTTGCTTCAGCCGTCGAACAATTTTGGGGATCTGTTCGAGCGAAGTGACGCTGTAAGAAATGGATGGCCATTCTGGTTCCGCGCCGTCAACGATCGCCCCGGCGCAATAGATACGTGGCCCAACCAGACGCCCCGCTGCAATTTCGTTTCTCATCTGAACCACGAAAGGCTGAACGTTACCGGCATCTAGTACCGTTGTAACGCCAGCGTACAGCAAGGCATTCAAATAGCGCTGATAACCGAGCATATCTCCGGAGACTCCGTCCCAGCCGCCCACCAAATGGACATGCATGTCCGCCAGGCCGGGCATCACAACCTTGCCGTCCAGGTCCCGCAATTCAGCATTGGCTGGAATCGGAACGCTCTCAGCGGGACCGATGGCCTCGATCTTTTCTCCCCGCACCACGAGTGTGCCATGCTCAATCGGCGCACCCCCGTTCCCGTCGATAATAACTGCCTGGGTAAGAGCCACAGGTCGCTGGTCTTGACCGTGGGACTCTGCTGTAACCGCCACCATACAGAAGGCCGAAACTTCCAATAAGAACATAAGTCTTTTCATGAATGCCTCCGTAAACACGCGGGTCGGGTGCCAGTGGACAACATCTGCCAGGAACTCCTCCCGACCCTCGCGCTGAACGGCCTGGGATTTTCGTTTTTGTGACCTTGATTACTGCTGCATCACCTCGCAGCAGCAGTCCTGGAGAAGTCCCCGACATTGAATAGCCCCTGCTCAATTAGACAACCACCAGAGCAAAAGGTTCCGCATCCCCGGGAAGATTTCAAGAAGAGCACTGTTGTAGGAAATGCCCCCCAACCTTCAGTTCATTGAGCCTTTGCCGAATATGACCTTTTTCGGCCGACTCTTTGACTCTTGCAGCTTCTTCAAGAATGATCCCAAAGACTCCAGTGACAGGTTTGAAACGGAATCCTTCTCGATGAAGAAATCGGTCCTCGCGTCGAGGCGCGATAATATCCGCCACTCGCTCAGTCTTGGGAATACCGACGGGGCGGCTTTCTCCAAGAAAAGAATTCTGTACTCGCCCTTCTGATAGGAAGGACCTACCCAGGCCGTCTCCGAGAAGCGAAATTGCTTCCCCAATGTTAGAGGACCTTTCAAACTTTTCAAGACCTTTGCGGTTGCGACCATCGGCCCATCTGCAGGAGTGGCGCCGTAGTCGGTTGATAGAATTTCGACCGCCACTACAGCCTCTGCCGGCGTAATCAGGTCTCCGAAGGGAGGCTGTGCCTGGCTCTCCGCGAGGGCATGTGATCCTAGTGCCAATAAGACAATAAGGATGACCGAGATGTTTGAAGCCTTTTCTGCCATGTCTGCTTTCAGCCAGCGGCCCGGCCGCTCAGCGGCGAGAACCGAGGACACTTCTGTGGACACGAAGAAATCCCTGAGTCCCTCTGCTGGACGAATGCCATAGCTCTTTTCGTAGAGTTCAGGGCCTTCGATCAACGCCAGAGTATGGTGAGGCGTATGTGGCACCAGTTCGAGGTTTTCTTTGTTCATCTTCCAGTCGCCAAAGGACCCAGGTCGAGGCCTGGCCTCATTAAACTGTCGCTGAACGACAGGGTTGGGTTGAATCGTAACCTCTCTTCAGGAAGGGGCTGGAACACATACCGAGGCCGCAATCACGTGGGACGAAACCGCCGGCGAAAGGATCGGTTCCTTTGAGCTGTTCGAGCTGCGTTGCGGCGAGGACCGCTCTAGGGTTCAGCCCGTGATGGGTCGCCCATCCGCTCGGCCGCGAGCGCGAAAAAAGTACCGCGCATATCGGACCCCGATCGGAGCGACCCGGGTCGAAAGCCTCTCTCGGCGAGAGCTGCGGCTAATTCGTCGGGCGAATAGGGCTTAAACCCGCGCCGATCGAGTCCCACGCAGCGTACGTCTTCGACAGAGGTGAACCCTAGAACCAGTCGACCACCAGGCCGAATGACGCGAGAGAACTCGGTCTTTGGCACTGACCACCAGTTCGTCAAGAACGAGTGCGTTGTGGGCGGTCGTGATGAGATGGAGAAGCCATCCCATCACATATCGCCCCAAGAGGCCTGAGGGACGGGCCGATTGCCTTGCCAAGAATTGAGGTATCTCCATGTTTTTTCCTCGGGGTATCTTAAGGAGGTGGTGCGCCACCAGCTGGCGTATTCTTGTCGCCCAATGCACACGCGGGTGAGACAGGATAATGCACGGGCCAAAATGCGACCTGTCACATCCCGCCACCCAGGGTTCAGGCTCCCATCGTTTCATCCATTTGCGCCAACGGACTCGCAGCCTCTCGCAAAGCACCCAGTGCCTCATCCAGTGGGACGATTTTGTTTGGTGTCAGCCGGCCGACAGGGTGCAGTGGCACAAGTGCATCCCTGGTCTCACCCTCATAATGGATCCAGAGAGCCTCAAAATTGAGAGCAGGCACACGGAACAATCTTAGTTCGCATTCCTGGTCGCTCCGGTCGGGGCCACCGAGTATCCCGGCCGGTCACTGTCGATATTAATGATCGCTCACGCGAGGGCGCCATTTCAGGAAGACTTCTCAGAGTGCCTCTCCCTTTGCAACAAAGTTTCAGCCGGCCAAACGCCAACGACTCAAACACGGATCGCTGTATGGCGTTCTCAGGCGCGGACTCGGTCAGATGAACCGAGTATTAAGTCGCAATTCGAATCTGGCCTCTCTTGATGAGGTTCTCCTCAATTGTCAGACAAAACCGGACCTGCTCAGCGCCTTGTACTCGGTGGCGTGGTTCTGGCCATCGAGGCTTTCGCCTTGATCCGCAAGCTCGCGGTGGTGA
>JBGPHY010000466.1:0-5079 GCA_041484625.1 Terriglobia bacterium
CGAAATTCGTGACTCTCCTTCAACAATTGAACATTCCCCTCCCGCTTCCAACCAGGATCGTCATGCAGGCTACGCAGGCGTTCAACCACTATTGGTTTGTACTGCTGCTCCTAGTTGCGGCTCTATCTCTCGTGTGGGTCCTTCTCAGCAGGATGGATCGAGGGCGTTACTGGCTGGATCGCTTCCAGCTGGCTATCCCGTTGTTTGGGGGGCTTCAGCGGAAGATTGCCATGTCTCGGTTTTCCCACCATCTGAGCATATTGAACAGCGCTGGGATTGATGCATTGAGTGCACTGAATCTTGTCGAGGGCCTGGTGGGAAATCTGGTCATTGCCGGGGCTGTGAGGAACATTCGACTGGGGGTTGAAGTCGGCGAGTCCTTCACCCGTCGAATGAGGCACTCAGGAGAGTTTCCGACTTTTGTCGTGCAAATGCTGGCTGCCGGTGAAGAGACCGGGAACCTTGAAAAGACGCTCAAGAAAGTCTCTCAATACTATGATCGAGAGGTTCCCGCCTCCATCAGGCAGATCTTCACAGTCCTCGAGCCTCTGATCCTGGTGGTGATGGGCGGACTGGTGTTGTTTCTCGCTCTAGCGATTCTTCTCCCGATCTATAGGTTTGGAGCCTCCATCAACAAATAGTGTATGGAGACAAATCAGGCAACCATTCTTCCACGAAGAGTTCACAGACCTCGAAGACAGCTCGGCTTCACCTTGATCGAGGTCATTGTGGTTATTGCCATCATGGCTATCCTCGCTGGCGCGTTGGCTCCTCTGGCAACTCGCAGCATCAACAGCTCGCGCGAGGACCTCACTCGTCAGCGCGAACGCCAGATCTTTGAAGCTATCATGGGCGCCGACGGTGAGCAGGGAGGCGGATTTCTCTCCGATATCGGGCGGCTGCCTGCTCTATTGACTGAATTGACCACTCGAGGTGCGTTGCCTCTCTACAACACGGCCAATGTGGGTGCAGTCGGCATGGGGTGGCGGGGACCTTACTTGAAGGATGGGCTGGACGCAACAGGCCGACCCGTCGATGCCTGGGGGACACCTTTTGATTTCGGGGTGGTAGGGCTGGGTTGCGTCCGGAGTGCAGGGGCTGACCATGCGATGGGGACCAATGATGATTTGATCTATCCGTCCAATGCTTTGACCAACAACGACTTGACCACAACCGTGAACATTTCTATCAAGGTGCTTGACAATAGTGCGGTCCCCCCGGTTTACGTCGACAATCCCGGAGTTCAGAGCACGGTCATTTACTTGACGAATAATGGTGCGCAATCTTCCCTGGCGCCGTATCCTGGTCCCTCACCTTTCTCTGCCACATTGTCCCGAGGCCTCCATGCGATTGCAGTCACGGCCGATCCCGATGGACCAGGACCGCAAGTTCCCATAGCGAACACCGTGACCATGTTCTGTCGGGGTGGCAATGCGCTGCAACAAACCATCATTCTGAGGTAGATCATGCTGAGCTGGCTTTTCTCTTCCTCCCATCGCCGTAACAGGCCATTTCTGCTGTTGGACGCCAGACCATTGAATCTGCATCTATACTCAGTCGAAGCGCAGCGCGATCCCCTGAAGTTGAGGCTGCTTTCGGAACTGGCTATTGTTCCCCGAGACATGAGCTCAACCCTGACAGCGATCGGCGAAGTCCTCAGTGGCAGCCTCCCTTTTCGCGAGATCGCCGTGGTAATGAATTCGCCTCTCATCCATCATCAAATGGTGAGCATTCCCTCCATGCACGGCGAAGAGCGCAGGAGGGCCTTGCAGCGAGAGATGAATCGGGCGGGAAGCCCCAATAAAGAGCAGGCCGCCTTTTCCTTTTGGTCTTTTGGCGAACAACAGGAGGCTGGCCGGGTCATGGAAAAGGTCCTTTGCGCCCAGATGTCCAAACATCTGGCGGAGGCCATTGTGGAGGTGTTGGAGCAGAAGGGGTTGCAGCCAATCGGCTTGACTTCTCATTCCCAGATGGTTTGCCACCTGATGCATGATGCGGAGGGGGGGGATGTCCCCAATGTGGCCTTGGTAGAAGTCAATGAGTGGGATGGCATGATCACCCTTTTTCGGGCAGGCGTGTGGACGATGGAAAGACGGTTCTTAACCGGCAATCCTTCCGAACGGCTTACTGACAGGGAGAATGAGCAATCCACGGACTTAGGGCAGTTGCTGCTCGAAATGGGCCGCGCCTTCCAATATTTCAAACAGCAGTTCCGCAATGAAAACATCGGGCGTATTCTGGCTTATGGCTCATCTCACAACATCCAGGCTGTTCGTGAGGCACTTCAGACCTCTTTCGACCTTCAGGTTAGCCTTTTTGCCGACAATAAAACACTCTTCGACATGGGAACCGCATCCGCCAAAGAAAACCAGCCGGGCGCGGCATCTCTTTACAGCATCCCGTGTAGTGTTGCGTTGCATGGGCGATTTGAGGAGTACATTGATTTCCTCCCGGAGCGACTGCGAGAGCGGGGTCGGGAAACCAACAAGCGTTGGGTCGTCGGTGCATTAGGAGTCGTCCTGTATTGCTTTTTGGGGATTCTCTGGTGGGTGGTGAGTCGAGAAGCGGTCCGGGTGACTGCTGAGCCCCTTTTCACCTCGATGATTGGCACCACAAATGAGAACTCGGCGGAGCAGGAAAAGCATTTGATCGTTCAACGGATCTTCACGCTAGCGGCTCTTCAGTCTCAGCAATGGATCCGTGACAAACATGAAGCCGTCGCGGCTTTAGTACAGGAGTTCGCTGCAGTAGTTCCAGACCAGATGAAGATCAATTCCTTCCAGGCTCTCGAGAGGGGTGATGGATGGGAAGTGAAGTTAGAAGCGGAGATCCGTAGCCTGAACGGGACTCTCTCACAGGAGGTACTTACTGCTTTTCAATCTCACTGCAGAACTGCGCCGCATCTCTCGAAAATGAGACTGTCGGAAGTGCAAATATCGGACATTGATGCTCCCTCCCTGGAAAGCTCCCCGGGAAAACCAGCGGCAAGAAACTTAATTGTTTTCAGTATGGCTGGGCATCTTCCTCACTCTGTCCCAGCGAAAGAGTAAGGCCTCCTTTCCCTTGGCTTTAGATTTTATATCCTTTTTTTCCTAATACTTAGCTGCAGAGATGCCGATATGGCTGACGGGCAGTGAGATGCGGTGGGACCACCTCACGCCTCACACCTGAGTTGAACATTCGGATGCTCTCATGCTCAAGAACAAATGGATCCTGGTGTTACTGATTCCGGGCCTAGTGGGAATTGCTGCTTACAACATCTCCTTTTTTGCGAGTCGAGATCAGGGCAACGACCCGTCATCCACCCCCACCGCACTGAATGTCCCGACACCCCCCCAGCCCCCAGTACAGAACACCAATACCATTGACGGAACGGTTCAACCACAGGGTAATGGTCTTGGCGAACCTCAGTCAAGTCCACCCATCTCCCTAGAGGAGATTGAACGGCAGGCGAAAAACCCTGTAGATTTGTCGGTTCAGAAACCTCTCCCGGAGAGGCGACCATGGCCCGAGCGTGATCCCTTCCGGGTTAGCCGGCAGCAAGCGCAAGTTCTAGCAAGGCACATTGAACCAGCGGAGCCGCCCGTTCAGCCGTCGAATGGAGTCGCCGCAACGTCACTTGACCCCATCTTCAAAGTGTCGGCGATCCTGATCGACGATGGAAGACGTTTCGCGCTGGTGAATGGCTTTCCCAAGGCAATCGGCGCTACTGTCGGGAGCTGGCGAATCGTGGCCATTCAGCCGGACTACGTTGTCGTCCAGACTCCTGGGGGAGAAAGGAAAGTTGAGATCTCTAAAGGCGTTGCCTATGCCAGGCAAATTCCTGACAAATAGTTCTTGGATCGGCCGGACAACAATTGCTTGGGCCTTTGGAATTGTGCCGGCGCTGTTTTATTGGTTTGCCATCCGGCCTCCAATGCAGAGAATAATGGGTTTCCAACAGAGTATCTCTCAGGCTCCGACACAACAGCAAAACCTTCAAAATAGAGTAACCCGGGCAGCCGTGCACGAGCAGGCTGCAGTATCTAAATTCCAGGGCTCTTTTCTGGCAAAGGTTCCGATCGTGACTGATACAGAAGATCTGGTCCGCTACGGAGCGGTGCTTTCTTCAGCCCTGACCCGCGAGGCAAATGCGCGCGGCATGCAGGTCCTTGGGGTTGAGATGTTCAACCACCTCGTCAAAGGGCAGTATGTCCCGGCCGGAAGTGGTTCCTCCGCCGACCTGGCAAATTGGCCACGACTCTCGCCTGGGCGGTTGACGAACCCGATCCGCGTACCCATGCTAGACCTGCCATCATTGGAGTTACAAATGAGGGTCGGGGGACTCTCGTCTGCAAGGGTCTTCACTTTTGTCGAATCACTCGCGAGCTACTCGGTCTTGATAAATGTGACTGGAATTGATCTGGAGAAAAGTAATGAAGACGTAGCCTTTCACCTAAAGATGCGGAGCTATTATTGGATGCCGGCCGACAGGCAGGAGCGCAACTAGCACTGACTTTATGAGAGAGCTGAAATCATGAAATCCCTGTTGCTCCCAAGAAGCATGACACAAACCTGGGTGTTGTCTCTTTTGCTGACCTTGCTGGACACCTCTTTTTTTTCTGGTCAAGCCCAGGAAGCGGTACAGTCACCGCAACCCGGCCAGAAAATCCAAGAGGAACTGGTCCCTGACTTGCACCGCCCGAAGAAGAGGTTTGTGCTCAATTTAAAAGACGCCAAGTTACGCGAGGTCCTGCTCCTCCTCACCAAGGACACGAGCTACAACCTCATTGTCGATCCAGCAGTGGACGGAGACATTTCCGCTCTCGACCTCAAGGATGTCACCTTTGAAGAAGCGCTGGAGGCTATCATCCCGGGTCTGGGGCTGGAATACCATCTGGACGGCAATATGTTGCGAGTCAGCCGCCCATCGCTGCAGACTCGGATTTTCTATCTGAACTATATTGCCGCCAACCGCTCCGGCAAAAGAGACATGCGATTGACCACACGCTCACAGACAGGAGAGAGCGGTGGCCTGGCCATGGGCGGGATGGGCGGCACGGAAGAAAAAAGGCAAGGCAATGGCATGGGACAAGGTGA
>JBGPHY010000467.1:0-5077 GCA_041484625.1 Terriglobia bacterium
GTTGGGCCGTGCTGGAGATTCTGGAGAAAGAACGGTTGGTAGAGCGGGCCCAGGCCCTAGGCGCTCAGGCCACATCCCGGTTCCGGGAGATGGCCGAGCGCTACCCGGTGATTGGCGATGTGCGGGGCCCGGGGCTTTTCATTGGAATTGACTTTGTCGAGAACAAAACCACCAAGGCTCCGGCCACGGCAGCTTGCCGAGAAGCCTGGGAATACGCGCTGGAACGAGGATTACTGACCCAGTTTGGAGGTGTCTCCGAGAACGTGCTGAAGTTCAAACCGCCCTTGACGACTCCGGAACCGGACTTTCAAAGGATGCTGGATCTGATCGAAGAAGTTGTTGGGTACATCCAGCAAAAGGTCCAGGAAAAGAAACACTAAGCGGCGAGTTACGGGAAACTCACGAGGAATGCCCCGTCCCCCGTGCGTTCATTGGGCCGACTGCCGTCGTTGATCACTCCATAGGCAATCAACGGATTCGAGCCTGAAACCCTGCTCACCCGCGCATATCCCTGCGTGACTCCCGGAGCGTACTGGGCCAGGATCGCCCCTATCTGCAGCCAACGCCGGGCTCCCAGCGGGATTTGGTCAATCGTCCCTGCAGGTTGCCCCGTCACTCCGTTGAAAAGCTCAATCTTTAAAATATCCTGAGAACTGTCCGTTTCTCCGGTATTCACCAATGCCAGGTTTGTCCTGTTTTCAGTATTCTGTTGCAGCCCGTAGATCCAGGCCACGGTAGTGGAGGCTGTCCCATAAGGCACACCTGCGTAGAACAACCCGAAACGTCCACCCCCTCCAGGCGCCGAGGTTCGAGCGCCCACAAACACTCCCTGGCTATCTCCTCCTTCCGCCGTCACAAATAAAGCGCCTGCATACACAGTCCCGAAAGGCCCGATCCCCTCAATCTCCTGCTCTCGCAGAGACTGAATCAGGTCAGAGATGATCTCCTGTTCACCGGCCCGCAATGTCCGGTTGAACCGGGCAGTCTTATCTGATGCCTGTATAGCTTCTGAAACGAACTCAAAGTGCAGGATCCGGGCCTGGGCCGACCAGTTCGTCACCACCAGCTCGCTCGAAAAAGGACTGGCCTCCACGATGACGGGAAGGGTCATGCCCGCCACCACACCGGATGCTTCCAACTGAGGCGGAACGAATGACCCGTCTGAATTCCCCTGGTCGTTTATTACCCCATATGCGAAATAGGGCGCCGCACCCGTCTTCCTCGCAACACGGACATAACCATTCGGGAGAGACAAGCCATTGGAACTAAGCACTTGTGTAATCTGCGAGAACCCGCCGGGGGTCAGCGTAACGTCTGGTAGAGGCTTCGAGAAGGAACCATCTCCGGAATAGACCGTCACCTGCAGAGTAATATCGCCTTCAGATGCTGATCCCACATTTTGAAATGCGACGTTAGATCGATCTGCGGCATTCTGGCGCAAACCGCAGAGATAGGCCGGCCCATTCAATGCGCTGGACCTGGCGATGCCTGCGTAGGCCAGCCCGGCGCGCCCGTTGCCGGCAGTTGTCGTAGTGCGAACCGTGACGCCGGCGTCAGAAGGAGAAATGATCCCTGAAAAACTGACCGACAGGGTTCCACCCACGCTACTCGAACTTGGAATCGGAACACCGAGCGACCTCAGGTACTGGATGGCATTAGGAACAATGCGCTGTTGGCCGGCCGGCAGAGAATCCTTGGCTGTGCCACTGCCGCCTCCGAAGGCCCCCGTGTAATTGAAAGTCACGTCTGCATCAGTGGAACCTCGATTGGTCAGGGTGAGTTCGGAGGTGTAGAAAGAGTCGTTTAGACCCGTCGCCGACAGCACAATTGGGACAAACAGAGTGACTTCCGTCCCCAAGACTGTACCGGCTTGAGTGACTGTAAGGGTCTGGCCTGCCAGGCTCACTGTCCCGACACGGCCAGAGATGTCGGAATTGGCGGCCACAGAGAAACCGACTCGCCCATTTCCGCTCCCGGAAGCTCCCGAATCGATGGTGATCCACGGGACGTTGCTGATGGCGACCCAACTGCAACCGCTGCTGGTAGCGGCCACATTCACTGTGTTGCTTCCACCGTTGGAATCAAAGGACTGGCGGAGCGGCGTAACTGTGTAGCCGCAGCCCGCACTGGAGCCAGCCTGAGTGATCGTGAAGGTCTGCCCCGCCACATTGAGGGTTCCTGTTCGAAGGCTCGGAGAACTATTGCTCGATACCGTGAAATTAACCGTCCCGTTCCCATTGCCATTCGCGCCTGACGAAATTGCGACCCATGCCGCATTGCTGGAAGCCGTCCAGCTACAGCCCCCAAGCGCACTGACCGTCACACTGCCAGTTCCGCCGCCCGTGTCAAACACCTGGGATGCCGGTGCTATGGAGTAACTGCAACCAACAATCGAGAACATACCAACACTGGTATCGGTGGCGTCCCCTCCCACTTCACTGACCTGAACCAGACAATTGGGAGAAAGCACCGAAGATACCGTCCAGGAATAGCTGCCGGTATTCGGAACCGAGTTTGCTACGGTCGTGTAACTCGTACCCCCGTCGATTGAAACCTTGATTCTCACATTGCCAACCGGGCCTTCAGTTGTCCAGGTGATTTTCTGTGACGTGACCGCAGGCAAATTCTCCCCGCCGTTAGGCGATGTGATTGAGATGCGGGGTTGGAGGAAGATTGAAAATACCCCATAGCCGTCGGTTCCCGAATAGAGATATCTGAGATCAGACGGATCAATAGCCAGGGCGTTCACCCGCATGTCCTCAATGCCTGGATTCCATTGAACCCAATTGTTCCCCTTGTTGACACTCTTGAAGAACCCCGCGTCGGTCCCGGCATAAAGGACGGGAGAATAGGAGGACTCAATCGCCAGAGCATAGACGGTGCCCGTCAACCCATTTTCGCAGGGGATCCAGTTCACTCCGCCGTGATCGCTCCTGAATACCGTATAACTCCCCGCATAGACCGTGCGGGAATTGGTAGGATCGATCGCCAAGCTATGAACTGAAGAAGAGCCAAGCCCAATGGAACTGGCACTCCAACTAGTCCCCCCGTTGACGCTCCTAAAAATACCCCCGTTGGTTCCCGCAAGGAGTCTGTTGGGGTCTTCCGGGTCAATAGCCAGGGCGTTAACTTGAGGATTGGTCAACCCGGCGCTGGCACCAATCCAACTGGTTCCCCCATCTGCGCTCTTGAAAACCCCTTGGCTTACTCCCCCTGCATAAACGATATTGGAGTCGGTTGGGTCCACCGCCAAAGCTCGAATGTTCAAATCAGTTAAGCCCGACTTTTTGACGTCCCAATGAAGACCTCCGTCGGCGCTTTTGAGAATTCCATCCCCGCTGGTCCCAGCATAGATAGTATCCGGATCAAGGGGATCGATCACTAAGGCGGCTATCACTGGATTGTTTGACGCGGAACAATGAGAAACCCAGATCTCACCGTTATTCGAGCTTCTGAAAACACAGTCACCGCGGGTCGCCGCATAAATCGTATCGCGCTCCTCTGCAGGCATCGCCAGCGCGGAGACTTCCACGTCCACCAACCCGGCATTGATGTAGCTCCAGTCAGCAGCCCCATCGGTGCTCTTGGCCATTCCCTGGCTGACTGCTGCGTAAAGAATGTGAGGATCAACAGGGTCAATCGCCAGCGCGTTACAACTTGGAGTTGTCAGACCTTGATTACTTGCAGTCCAGTTGGCTCCCCCGTTCGTGCTTTTGTACACACCCGCGGACGTCCCTGCGTAGAGGGTGTCAGCTACGGAGTAGTCTACGGCCAAGGCGTTCACATTTCGATTAGTCAATCCCTGATTTACTCGAGTGAAATCGGCACCACTATTGGTGCTCTTGTAAACGCCGCCGCCGCCACTCCCCGCATAGATCGTATTGGTCTTGGATGGATCGACAACCAGGGCATTCACCGATGTGACTGGCTGGCCCGATTTTGCCGAAATCCAATTTGTTCCTCCGTCGGTACTCCTAAATATCGAACCTTTCGAAGTTCCAGCGTAGAGGGTAGTGGGATCGGAGGGATCAATGGCTAAGGCCCTCGCGTCTCCGTCAAGTGTAGATTTGGGAGCTTGCCAAGCTCCGCCCCCATTCGTGCTCTTGAATACCCCACAACCTGTTCCCGCATAAAGAGTGCCCGGATTGGCGCCATCGAGGGCCAATGAATAGACGTTCAATGACCCATTGGGACAATTCAGGCCTGTCTTTATGGGCTTCCAAGAGTCACCTCCGTCAAGGCTCCTGAAGACCCCGCCTTCGACTGCCCCGGCATACACCAGGTCTGAGTTGGAAGGATCCACCATTACGGCCGTGACATTCTGGCTCATCAGGCTCGTGTTGCCCCAGGTTTGACCGCCGTTTAAGCTCTTTTGAACTCCAGTGTAAGCTGTTCCTACGTAGAGGATATCGTGACTGCTGCGACTGATGCCGATGGCTGAAACGTGGGCGACTTCCGGACCCACTTTGCTCCATAGATTCGTCCCTGCCTCAAGATCTGTGATCCCTAGCAGGAAAAGCGAGACACACAATACCTGCCTGATCAAATGCAAATTGAACAAGAAAGCAGGAGAAGATGGCGGGTTCTTCCGGCCTTTCATGAATCGCATGATCCCCCCTCATAGAGGAAATTAATCCAAAATTCAAGTACCCAGATGGGAAGCTTCAATAATTGACTACTCAATAAATTGGCAAATTCAGTGTGATCTACTTGAAGAGCAGAAACGAAATCAAGTCAGATGATGTGACCGCTCAATCGACGCTATGATATATGCAACTCTAGCCATCGGGTTGCGTTGCTATCGGGTGAGGAATTGCCAGAATCCGGCAGGCTTAACAACGATCAGTTGTAACAGTCAAATACTACCGGATTGTGGCAAGAAATCAAGACATTGTTGGCCGCAGCAGTCCAGAAGTTTTGGCCCGCCCCGGTGAAATGGCGTTCACGTTGAACAGGCAGCGCCGTTCCCTTTTCATTTTCGGGATAAGATGTCTGCAGCAGAGAGAGCGAATCCGGGAATCCATTCCATCTTGTGTTCGTCCATGGACATGAGGCGCTGTTCTGCAGGCACTGCCCA
>JBGPHY010000468.1:0-5075 GCA_041484625.1 Terriglobia bacterium
AAATAAGGGGATAACCCTGTCCAAATGCCTCAATGGGGATTATCTTGGACAGCAGTGACGCTGGATGATTTTATTAAGTATCATTGTATGGGCCCTGCCGACGACGGTGGGAGCCCACAAGCTTTATCGAGAGTACAAAGGAAAGGGCGAATGAAAAGGATCTTGCTGGTCATCCTATTCTTCTTTCTGCTCCTTGGCGTCTTCATCGGATTGTCCCCGGCTCAGACCCTCGACAATCTCAAGAAAGCGGTTGTCAGGATCTCGGCCCAAGCAAGAGGAGAACAAAGGAAAGTCGGGACCGGATTCATCGCCAAGCTGGAACCCGACTCCGTTTATCTGGTAACGGCCTCCCACGTAGTCGAAGGGGACAACCAACCCCAGGTTGAATTTTATACTCAGCCCAACAAGCTGGTTTCGGCAACAGTGGTCTGCCTGGAAGGAGGTGATTCCAAGGGTTTAGCTCTATTGCGTGTGGAACGTGAGATTCCTGCTGGCTTGTTAGCCCTGGAGCTGGATGCCTCACATCAGTTTCATGGGGGTGAGACCATTACCCTCATTGGTTTCCCCCGGGTGGTGGGTACTCCCTGGGCTGTTACCCAGGGGACCATTGCCGGTCTCAGCGGACGGGACGTAACTTTCACAGGCGCTGCTGATGAAGGCAATTCCGGAGGGCCCCTTCTCAGAGACGGCAAGGTGATCGGGGTCATCACAGAGGTGGCAGGTCAGTTTGGTTATGCAACCCCGGCTGCCACTCTGGCCTTTGCCCTGGAAGGATGGGGGCTTGGACTCTCAGGAACAACCCAGACTACCGGGCCCGTACCCATCGATCCCGTCCAGAAAAAGATCAGTGACCTGCTGGCCATGTCGAGATTGCAGAGTGGGACCGGCGATTATGCCGAAGCCTGGGGGTCGATTGGACAAGCTCTGGACCTTAAGCCCGAGTCACCAGACGCTCAGCAAGAACAAGCCCGCGTAGCCATGGCCTGGCTGCGAAACATCCGGGTGAGCGAGGGGCACACCTTTACGGAGATCGTGGACAAGGTACTTCCCTGCCTTTATCGAAGTGCCGCCGCGGGAAATGGGGCCCAAGCAGCCGACAGCTTGGCACACGTCGGATACGCCAACTATCTCAAATGGCGAGAGGGAGTCCGTGGTCTCAAAATTCAAGAGAATTTCGAGCAGGCCCTGAAGGTAGATCCGGAAAACGTCTACGCCCATAGCATGTGGGGATTCTGGATTCTCTGGCAGGCTGGCAAGCTGGATGAAGCGAATCTGCATTTCTCAGCTGCGCTGAAAAGCGGACGAGATAGGGAATTTGCCAGGAGGTTGCAGCTTGCAGCGCTGAAGAACGTCAAGGATACTGACAATACAATAGAGATGATCAGAGTGGCAGATGATATGCGAAAGAATCACGAAGAGCTGGGCTTGGACGAACGGAAGCAGGTCGAAAGTCACGCCTACTTTCTGTTTCTCCGGGAGGTTCTGGAAAGGCTTTCATCTATTCTGCCGACCGGAGACCATCTGGCAACTTACGTCTGGCTCACCCGGGATTTCGGTACAATCAGCCTACGCCAGCGCTTTCTTCTTGCCCGTCTGACAGAGGAAGCGGGAGATGTGCCCAAAGCCCTCTCCCTCTATCGATCCCTGCAATCGGACCCGGATTTCAAGCTGTTTACGCAAAGACAAGAGGTGGAGGCCGGAATTAAGCGATGTGTTCGCGGACCAGCCTGACCTTGGTTTGCTCGCGATTCATAATGATTCTTGCCCTGCAGTTACAGGAACAGTTTCGGGAGATATTCCGGCGCATCCCTGAAGGGTTCCGTTTGGCCGTCGGCCACCCGGTACATCAGCTCGTGGCTCGCGATAGCGGCTGTGCCGATTTCGTCGTAAGGCCGGTTGCAGACGTCGAGGAAACCGATGTTGTAACACTCCCCGTCGAAGCGCCCAAGTGCAGACTGGTCGTAGAGGGTGAACCAGTGGACGCCTACACAATAGGGATCCGCGGCCGCATCTTCGAGGTACACCCGGTAAGCCTTGGCACGATCCACCTGGTTCTTCAGATGACCGATGCCCGAGGCCGGCAACCCGACGTCTAGGGCACCGAAGTGGTACTCACCCACCATGACAGGCATCTTCAGCAGTTCGTGTATCTTCTCAGCCTCCGCAACGGGCAGCTTTTCCCTGTAATTGTTCAGGCTGAAGACGTCGAAGAACTTCATCCCTTGAACCGCCCAGACCGGAGGGATGCCGGCCCAGCGCATGCCGAGGTTCAAATGGTTCGGATCCACCTTGCGGCAGGCGGTCGAGATGATGTTGAAGTACCGCTCCACCATCAGGGTAGTAAAGTCGCGCAGGTCATCCTGGGCTTCCCTGCTGAACACGCCCTGCCACTTCCCGGACTCTACTTTCGCAAATGTTGCCGGCATCTTCCAGGTGGAGGCCAGCGCCGCATCGCCGGAGTACTTCTTCTTCAAGAAGCCGCTGAGTTCGCGGCGCGTGGAGCAAGAGGCTGTGTTATAAAGCATGCCCACTGCCGGCAATTCAGATGAAAAGCCCCAAGTGGGTTCGTTCATCAGGAAGTACCCGATAAACGCTGGATCGTTCGAGGTGCTGGAAAGGACACTGGCATAGTCGGCGGCGTCCGCTTCAAACTCGGGGTGGTACACATCGGGGAAGTCGCGGTAGACCCACCCGCTCCGCTTTACCCTGAATTCCATGTCCCTGACATAGGGAAAACCCGCCGTTTTCGCGTACTTCCACTCCGACCAGTTGGCCACGGTATTGAAGCGCAGGCGCTTCATTTCGGCCATCGCAATCTTCGCCCACTTGTCTCTCCACCCATCGGGTCCCAGTGCACGAATCATGTTTGCGGCCAGATAATTGACGTACTTCCCCCCATCGCGAGTCGGTTCCCTGGTCCCGAAAATCTCACGATACTCGCTTTTCGAGTCGGGTAGCCATGTCAGCGCGGATTCCAGTCCGTCACACCTGGCCTCCGTATCGACACGAACACAATCGAGCCCGGCTGACCAAAAGGCGTGCCCGTCCGGATCCACCAGCCACCAGCGCTTGCCGTCATTATGCGTGCGGAAGAACCCTTTGCCGTCGGTGAGCTTCTTCGACTTCCATCCGCCCCAGCGCGAAAACTCCTGGGGCCATGCCTGAGTCGAAACATTGCTCCACTGGGACTGAATGCGTTGTTTGACTTCGTCCACGCCGTGCGACTTGCCTGGCCACGTATGGAGCGTACTCTGGCCCAATTCGTCGATAAGCTTCCCTTTGGGCAGAATCGGCTGGGCGATTCTCTCCACCTCTCCCGGCGCCGCGAGGAGCGGGGTCATGCACCAGCGCACGCCGTTGGGACGTTTGTGAAGCACAGTGAACTGCATGCGGTCCACCCTGGCGAGGTCCACCCGGTCGCCGGCGCACATGGGCTTGAGAAACGCTGCCTCTCGTTCGATCCGCCAGCGATTTTGGTTGACGAGGTCCAAAGGCAGGCGGACGCGGAATGAGCACTGGGGCAGGCCGCCGAATATGAGACGAAAAGTCCGACCGTTTTCTCCTTCCTGAAGCGTGACGGAGAAGACAAGCAGGTTATTTCCATCCAGCAGCATGTCGGCTGTCAGGTACTTCGCTTTCAGGAGAGCGCCAGCAAGGAGGCGGTAGGCAATGCCATCCCCCTCCGCCTCGGCACTGAACCAGGAAGCTCCTGCGATCGGCGTCGTGCCAGTCTCTTTTCGGAGTTTCCCGATCATTTCAGCCATTTCCAGCTTTGCCCCTTCGGTGGAGCCTCCGAAGGCGTTCGGGACCAGGACGACGGAACTCGTCATCGCCATCGCCCGGAGAAACTCCCTGCGCCCTACACTCGAATCTCGATCAAAAAGGTTCATGAATGACTCCTTAATAAGTGAGGATTTTAAGTTGGACATCTTGGTAGGCGATGATTCTGTCCTTCCGGAGAAAGGAAGAAGATCTCAAAAGTTGGAGAGGGGTAAGCCGTGAGCCAAGGATTACCTGTGAACCGGAATGCACTCACACGCCCCTTCAGACAGGTTTGCCGTGTGTATCATCATGCAAAGCCGTCCCAAAAGTCAATTCCAGTAGAGTGATCGGTGGAAAGCGTCAGTCAACGATGGAGGGGCGAGCGGGTGACTGCCGTCACCCTGCGAGGCCATTTCGCGCTAACTTTTCAGCGGCTTTGAAGAACTCAGCCCTCCAGAACTTCCTTTCTGCCTGATCCAACTACTAATCGGGTGCGATCAAAAGTTTCGGGAGATTCTTCGCGAAAAGTCAGAGGTTTGCGGCAGAAGTCTTCTTGCAGCCGTGCCTGCAGATGCACAAAAGAACCAGATCGGCCGCGGACGGAGGTCCTGCTAATGCAAAGTCAATGAGAGGGTGTTGGCAGGGTCGGTGAAACCGATTTCAAGCGTTTTCGTCCCCTCAGGCACAAATTCTCCCTCGATTTCCTTTGTTTGATTGTAGCCGGCCTGGGCTGAGACGACTCGCACTCGAATAAAGTACTTTCCTGCTCCGACCGATGTGGTATTCGTAAAAATTCCCTAAGTTTTCTTCTTGAATACCAGTCGCCTCTTAACCTTGCCCGCAAGTTTTCCTTCACATATTAGGCGGCCATCTATCCATATAAACAGGCTGGCAGAGCGAAATCCATGTCTGCAACGGATGTCTAACCTGACAGGCTTGGATGGTTCAGCGATCACAGCGGCCTTGGATGGCTTTGCAGGCTTGGTGTTCTTGGCAGGTTCAGCACTCCGAAAGGCGAAAAAGGCAACAAGGACAACGACAATGGCCAAGATGGCAAGCACTATTCGCCGTACTGGATTGACGAAACACTGCCTGGCTAACCGGGGGAATGCGTTGCAAGCCTTTCGGGAGAGCCTTGCCACGGCGGCGGCAGCCCTTCGTGCCAAGCTGGCTGGAAAACCGGTTCCCCTCGGCATCGTTGTCGGAAGGGACTCACCTGGTCTTTGGAGGACAGTCCGCTCTGTGTCGCCCCCGCCCGTAGGGACAGGTTGGGAGCGCGGCGACCGGCCGTAGCACAGGTCTTCGAGATCGTC
>JBGPHY010000469.1:0-5072 GCA_041484625.1 Terriglobia bacterium
GGCTTCAATTCGAGGATGGTGTTCATTAGGTCATTGCCGATGATGCTGAGACAATGGCCAAGACCGTTATCCGTGCCTTAACCGACGACAACTATCGGCGGCAAGTGTCACGTGCCGGCCGCATGGTAGCCCAGACTTTTCACGATCCGCAACAGGTGGCCACGACTTACTATAGTTCGATCGAGACCGTTGGTCGGAAACTCCAAAGCTCGTGTAACGCACCCATGCGTGTCGTAGCGGATATGCGGTGGATGATTCCTGGTCGAGCCGGAGGACTGGAGAACTTGGCGCGCTCGTTCGTTGCTGAGTTGCTTGAGCTGGATCAGTTTAATTCATACACATTGCTCCTGCCCGCCTCTTGTCGTTTCGATTTTGACTTGCGAGGGAGGCGTAATTTCAGGATTCTATGCCCGGATTCTGCTCGGAACATGGCCAGGCGATTGGTTCGCCGCGGGATCAGGTCGCTGCATTTCTTTTTCCGGCTCGATCATTGGGAATCTAAAGAGGTGGTAGCTCTCAGGGAGTTGCGCGCAATGGATGCCGAGATAGCGTGCTCTTTCCCGGGATACATTCAGCCTGATCTCCTCCCATTACGCCAGGTTTTGGTGGTTCCAGACATTCAGCATGAGTATCTTCCCGAGTTCTTTACGGCTGAGGCCCTTGAAGAACGGTGCCGTGTATACGGCGATTCGATTCGTCGAGCAGACCACATCTGTGCGATATCTGAGTTCACTCGACAGACTTTGATGGAAAAACATGGCATACCTCCGGAAAAGGTGACGACGACTCTACTGGCAGCTGATCCAATTTTCAGGAGGGAACAGGATCAAAACCGAGACCTGCGTGTATTGCAGAAGTATGGATTGCCCGAGAATTACTTGTTTTTCCCCGCCCATACCTGGCATCACAAGAACCACCTGGCATCCATAGAGGCCATGAGAATCCTCCGGGACAAGCACAATCTTTCGCCCCTGTTAGTCTGCACTGGGGGCCCCCGAGAGGCGCAGGGCACAATTGAACAGAGAATCGCGCAATATGGATTACAGAGTCAGGTTGTATTCCTGGGATATTGTCCCCAGGAGGATCTTCCGTCACTCTACTACAGGGCGGGATGTCTTGTGTTCCCCTCGTTGTTTGAGGGATTTGGAATGCCTGTACTGGAAGCAATGGCTTGTGGATGTCCGGTGGTTTGCAGTAATGTTACAAGCCTGCCTGAAATTGCCGGGAATGCAGCTTTACTCGTTTCTCCTCACGACTACGAAGGGTTGGCGAATGCAGTGGCTCAAGTCCTCCAGGATTGTGATTTGCGTTGTGAACTGATCCGGCAGGGAGAGCAACAAGCTTCAAAATTCTCCTGGCGGAAATACACGCTGCAGACCATTGCCGTGTTGCATCGGGTTCATTTGAACATCCGGGAATACCAAGGATAGCCAGAAGAGAAATGCCTACGCCCAAGATTTCGGTCGTCACTTGCTCGTTCAACCAAGGGAAGTTTATCCGTCGCACTATCGAGAGTGTATTTTCTCAAGACTACACCAATTGGGAACACATCGTTGTGGATGGGATGTCCTCGGACGAGACCGCCCAGATCTTATCTCACTATCCTCACCTGAGAGTCATCCGGGAACCCGACCAGGGGCAAGCGGATGCCATCAATAAGGGATTCCGTTTGGCAACGGGCGAGATATTCTGTTTCCTGAACTCCGATGATACATTTACATCCGGGGCCCTAGCGAGGGTGGCACGGGAGATTGATCCTGCAAAGGGCAAGCACATCGTGATGGGGCGATGTCGATTCATCGACGAAGACGATCGCTTCACCGGCATTGAACACCCAAGTTTCTTTGAATCTCACCGGAGAGTCTTGGAAACATGGAAGGGGCATTGCCTTCCACAACCCGCCGTTTTTTGGACACGCGAAGTCTGGGAAAGCTGTGGTCCGCTGAAAACGGAGGAGCACTTGCTGTTGGATTACGACTTGTTTTGTCGGTTTAGTAAGAGGTATGCCTTTCACTTTGTCGATCAGGTCCTTGCAAACTACAGGCTCCAATCGGAATCCAAAACCAGTTCGGTCAATGACGCCCAACGCATGGAACGATCTGTAACGGTCAGTCGGCGGTACTGGGGTTCGCCTCTGACACTCCAATTCTGGCTCATACAGCTTTCCTATAGTCTATACAGGCTGGATCGAAAGAGGCGGGCCGCCAACATGCTTCGGAGGGGAAGAGACGCTTTTAAACTAAGGCAATATGGCAGAACCTTCAAGTTCATTGGAGCCGGCATTCTTATTGGGCCAGAGGTGGTTTTTAGTATTGGAATGCCCTTGTTGGCAGTGCGACTCTCCCAGTTGTTAGGTGTTCGGCTCAATCCACCTCGACTCGTTCCCAACCTTCAGCTCAATCCTCAGACACTAGCTTGGCGTGACTTCACTTCACAGCATAAGGATGGCTGGCTGGGCCCTGTCTTTGAGGGTCAGGTTGAGGTAGGGGTACAGCACACACACCTGCAGATTCAGGGTGCTTGCTGGGAAGGACAGATGTCTCTACCTTTTGAAATTGAGGTTTTGATTGATGGGATTTCCTTAGGCAAACAGGTAGCTCCTCAGAAGAGTTCGTTTGAATTACGATACTCCTTGGTGGGGATTGCGCCAGGCCTGCACCAGGCGAAAGTCGTTTCGGATTCGTATTTTGTTCCTCACAATCACTTTTCCAATAATGATTATCGACCGCTCTCCTTCCGGCTTGTTAAACTGGAGCCACAAAGCGCGGAAGGCTTCACGGCGCCTTATGCGGACGGTTGGTTCGGACCTAAGACCGTAATGAATGTTAAGGTCCATTCGCGCGCTCTGGTGTTAAAGTTTGAAGGTTTTCTGGGAGAAATTCCCTTGCCGCAACCTCTCGAAGTCGAGATCCGCATCGACGGGAAGACTGTCGGGACCGTTTCAGCGGGAAGAGAAAAGGCTATCCGCTTGGTTAAGGCTCTTCCGGCCATTGCCCCAGGCCCGCACAGGTTGGAGTTCATCTGCAATGCCTTTGTCATTCCAGATGAACATATTGGGAACGGCGATACTCGCAGGTTGTCCTTTATCCTGAGCAAATTGAGCATAAAGTGACCTCTGGCTGAGGAGTATCCAACAGGCCGGCTCTAGGAGTGATTATGGACGACGATACTCCTTACGAATACCAACCCCCCATTAAGTCCGGGAGTTTCGCCGAAGGTGCAGAACAGTTTCAGAAGGTATACAAACACAATATTGCTTTTGGTCATGTCATGCACACGTCCCCCGAGATTGTGGAAAGAGTCGATGAAATGTTGCGCCAGGTGGGGATTGATGTCCTCAATTTCTCTCCCCCGGCTGAGGATTACCTTGCCTTTATGGAGAAGGCTGCTTATGGGAAGCTTTATCCTGGTTATTACCCATGGAATATTGGAGAGAAATCACTCGAGCATTTCATGGCTATTCAGCTTCTGGGATTGGCAGATGAGGACATTTTTGTAGATATCGCCTCGGAAGGGTCGCCTCTCCCCGAAATAGCGGCCAGGCTCTGGGGTACGAGCAGTTACGCCCAAGATATTATGTATCCGGAGGGGGTGCGAGGTCAGTTCATTGGCGGAGACGCGTGTCGAATGCCAGTCCAGGACTGCTTCTTCACGAAAGCAAGCCTCACTTGTTCCTTTGAGCACTTTGAGGGAGATTCTGACATTCGCTTGTTCAGGGAGTTGGCGCGAGTTTTGAAACCCGGTGGCAGAGTGTGTGTAGCGCCTCTCTATCTCAACACCTATGCCGCCACCCTCACCGATCCCCGGTACAGTTGTTCCACAAAAGTCAGCTTTGATGAGGACTGTGTGATCCATCTGGTTGAGAATTGGGGGAACCGTCACGGACGATATTATACTCCTCGCACACTGATCGAGAGGTTGCTCACCCCGGTCAAGACTTACTTTCAATTTGCGATTTACTCAGTATCGAAATCCCCATTAGTGACAGAAGGGATTTATGTGCGGCATGTCTTAGTCGGGGAGAAAATAGACTAGTGCGACAATTCCAAGGACTCTTTGAGTATCTTAGAGGCACCGTCTGGAAACCAAATTCCCCTTGATTCTCGGACTCCTCTGTCATTAAGGCGAAGCGCGCAGTTTCTGGCTAATATTCCTTAGAGCGAGCCGATAAAGCCCTCACCACCGGCGACGAGGACACGTTTGTCTGTAATGTTTATGGCGGGATGGCTGGCGCAGCACCCATGTCAGCGACCAGTCCAATACGGAGCGCCACGCTGCTGCCTGCCGCCACTTGGCTATGAAATCCAAGTCGCCGGCCCCCGCGCCGCCACCAGAATAAACTCAGCTTTCAGGTTCATTTCTTAACTCGAAAATGCCTCGGGCAACCATAGCCGCGTAGATGGCAAGGTGTACTTGATGGCAAAAATCGCCGGACACGATCATCGCTTTCAGCTCTGCGTGGGTGACGTACCTGACGGTAAGTCCTTCTTCTCCTTCGAACCCCTCCGCCGCAGATCCTGCCGTGGCATAAAAGGCATGCGAGTCCACGTCGAGACGGCCGGTGTCGGGTTGGAACTTTCCCAAATAGAGCATCTCCTGGACTTCGAGACCCGTTTCCTCGCGCACCTCTCGGCGGGCCGCCGCCTCCGGCGCTTCCCCCGGGTCAATGACTCCGGCAGGTAATTCCCACGTGTAGTCCTCTATGCAGGGACGGAACTGGCGGATAATAGGGAACCTCCCATCTTCGGTTCGTACCAGCACCCCGACGTAGGCGGCTTGGGCAAGGCAGTGATAGACTTCGGGCTTTTTGTCCGGCCCGAACTGAACCACCTTCTCGATCAGATCGACCCAAGGAGAGAGCGGAGTCCGTTTTCGGGCGAGGATTTTTGGAAAGACCAACTCAGCTCCTTCTCGATCAACCGAATGGGCCGGACTTCGGGCTGGCATTTGGCTCCGCTGCACCAGGATGCGGATCTGGCTTGCAAGAAAAAGGATGCCACACACGTAGCCAATCCAGGATAGATTCGCGCCCCTCCGCGTGAGACAGAAAGCGTAATGCGAGAGCCGGCCTA
>JBGPHY010000470.1:0-5071 GCA_041484625.1 Terriglobia bacterium
CCACCCCACTCTGGGGAACCCGTCCCCCAGCCCCCCGGGGATTTATCGCTTCCGGCCCCCTAGCACCTGGAGGGCTAAGAATCCGCAGGGGGCGAAACCTCCACCCCCTGGGTGCTACGGGTCTCGGAGTCGAGAAGGCTGTCAAGGATTGTGTTGGGAATGCGAAGCTCACCCCTCACCCCAGTCAATGTGTCCAGGGTGGTCAAATCGACCACGGTGGTCACCGGGTCTGCCTGGGTCAAATTGTGTTCCGTAGGCGTTTTGGCCACGGTGGACTTTGGCCAACGTGAGTCGTCTTCCTCGTCCCCGGTGGTCATTTTGACCAAGGTCTTTTCCACAGGGTTTTCATCAGTTGCCAGGCATGGATTGTGGCACTGACTGATAGTCTTTGCTGGCTCCTCGGGCTGCGCTGAATGTGTTGGGGAGCTGGGTTCCTCCCGGTTGTGTCTGCCGACTACATGGAGGGGCTCAATATGCTCGAGTATCTTTGCAGTCGCTTCGATCTTTCTCGCCGCCGGATTGATGGCCCTACTCAGACTGGACGACAAACTGTCGAGTTGCTTCTTGTTCATGCCTGGACTCCTCAATGAGTTCCTGGGTGAGTTTCATGAAGTCGAAGCTACCGGAAGCGGCAGGCGAGTATTCCACAACCGCTTTATGCAGTGCGGCCGCTTCGGGAATTCCAATGTTTTTATGAATAGCCGTTTCCAGGACAAGCTCCGGACCGAAGAAATCTTCCACTTGTTTGCGGATTTGTTTGTCTAGGTTCTGCCTGCGGTTGTACATCGTGGACAATGCCCGAATCACCATGTCTGGTTTGTGGGCATCACGAACTGCCGCGACTACCTGCAAAAGCTGGTTGAGCCCCAGCAGAGCGAAGTATGAACTATCGACGGGAATAAGGACCGTATCGGCAACGGCCAGCCCATTCAGCGTGGCGGCGCGCATAGCGGGTGGTGTGTCGATCACGACGACATCGAAATCCCGAAGTATAGGCTTCAGCTTCCTTCGCAGGAGCGTCTCACGTTCATATCCCAGGGCGACCTCTCGATAGGATCGACTAGGGGGCTCCAGCCACCATCGGAAACGGATCTTCGCGCGTGAAGTTCCTTCTGTATCGGTTATAGCGCCATCTGGCAGAGGGATCTCAGGCCCCTTGAGCAGCGTTTCAATCGCCCTGTACAACTCTGAATCTTTCCGGGATGCCGGCCGCCCCAAAGCACTCCAGCAGATTGCCATTGCAAACAAGAGGCCCAGCGAATAGAGACGCAGCCAGTCTTTGGGGCCCACCATTTGAACGAGTTGATCCAATCATTCAGGCGACGACAACTTCTCGAGTGCTTCTTTCCGGAACATAAAGCGCGTTTAATCAGACATCAACATTTAATTCTACTCGCCCCTTAACCGTCTCATCATCCAGTTGAACCTGGCCCCGGCCATGGCAACTTTTTTCCAGAACACCCGGGTCGAGTTCATCAACTCTTTCGAAATCTCCCTCTGTCAAAGCGACGTTAGCATAACAAATGCAGTTTAGCTGGGGTTTGAGGTTTCCCACGCTATGTGGTTGGGATGCAGCTTGGATTTTCTTTCCAGATTCGCCAGCCGGCGCCCCGCTAGGTCCAAGCTTTTCCTGGAATTTGTAGAAAAGAGTGCGGCCCAAATGGCCAGACTTTGGATGGCGCCCAGTTCATCTGTGCATGAATCTTCACATGCGGTCTTATGTTAGAAAGATTTTGGAGAATGGCGGGTTAGAGTTTGTGGGGGTTATTGAAATTGATAAGGTAGGGGGTAAGTTACAGGGGGAGGGGCAAGCTTTGTGGGGCCACATTTCGCCAATTCAGCGGCTTCGCAGAGCTCAGCCCTCCAGAATTCCCCGTGAAACTGACTCACTTTTTGAAAAGTTGCAGTTATCTTAGATTGTCTATATAATTGCTGTGGATTCTCCCTTACAAAATCCAGTCCCCACTTAATCTGCAAAGAAGGGTTTGTCGAGATGATTGAGAGCGCAGTGCTTTCCGATGTTGGTAGAAAACGCAAAACCAATCAGGATTATTATCTGCAGAATTCAAGAAATGATTTGTACCTGGTTGCAGATGGAATGGGTGGCCATGCGGCTGGCGCCGAGGCGGCTAAATTAACGGCGACCACTATCGATGATTTTATCACACAGGCCGATGCTTCTCCTGAGGTAACATGGCCCTTTGGCTACAATATTCAAACGCCTTTTGAACATAATGTACTTCGGACAGCCGTCCTGCTGGCCAATTTAAAGGTGTGCCACGCTGCTGAGCTGACAGAACACTTTGCAGGCATGGGTTCAACGTTGGTGGCAGTCTGGATTCGAGGCGATAAGGTTTTTTGGTCTCATGTCGGGGACAGCCGCCTCTATCGCTTCAGGGGCGTGGAACTCCAACAACTGACCGAGGACCATACTTTAGTCCAGGAACAGCTTAAGCGGGGAATTATCACGAGGGAAGAAGCGAGGACCCACAGTCTGCGACACGTAGTGACCCGTGCAGTCGGGAGTAGGGAGCACTTCGAAGTAGAGGTACGAGAACAGCTGCTGGAAGCTGGTGACCTGCTCTTGCTGTGTTGTGACGGGCTCAGCGACAAACTTGAAAATCAAGAACTGCAGCGTATCGTTTCGGATGGACAGGATCTTCAAGCGACATGCCAAGCCCTGGTCGACGCCGCCAACGGAGCCGGTGGCGACGACAACATCACTGTTGTGTTGCTTCGATACGACAATTGACAATGGCTCAGGAAAAAATCGGCAGATATTTAATTGAGCGAACCATTGGGCGAGGGGCCATGGGTGTGGTTTACCTTGCCTTCGACCCCATTCTTGATCGCCACTCAGCCATTAAGGTGATGACTACCAGTGGAGAGGTAGACGAAGAACTCCGTACCCGTTTTCTTCGTGAAGCCCGTTCTGCAGCCAAAATAAGACACCCGAACATTATCGCCATTTACGACATGGGCGAGGACCAGAATCGACCCTATATCGCCATGGAGTATCTGGAGGGTGAAGATCTAAAAACCCTAATTGACAAGAAAGTAGCCATACCGTTTGAAAAGAAGCTCAGCCTGCTCATCCAGGTGTGCCGCGGTCTCCAGTATGCGCATCAACACGGGGTAATACACCGGGACATCAAGCCAGCTAATATTTTCGTCACCCGGGATGGAGAAGTGAGGGTCTTAGATTTCGGTCTAGCGCGATTGGAATCCTCAGAGTTGACACGCGCCGGAATCGTCATGGGTACTCCCTACTACATGTCTCCAGAGCAAGTGCGAGGGGCGCGGGAACTTGATGGCCGCAGTGACCTATTTAGCGTCGGAGTTGTTCTTTATGAGTTAATTTGCTACGCGAAACCTTTTGAAGCCTATAACATGACAGGCGTCTGCTTTAAGATTGTCTCCGAACCGCACCCTCCCATCTCTGAATATCTACCAGGCTGTGCAGAAGAGCTGGCAGGAATCATTGATCGAGCGCTTTCGAAAGACCGCGCTCAGCGCTATGCCAATTGTGAAGAACTGGCTGAGGCTTTGGAGGAGTTCCGGCGAAAGCTGCCCGTGAAGCTCCAGGATTTGCGCCAGAAGGTCGAATCCATTGAAACTGAATTCAAGAAGCTCCAAATTGACTCCTCCAATCTAGTCAGCATGGATCTCCTCGACTCCAAGATGCTCGAGGTCGAAGAGTCGATGGCTGATCCAATGGCCACTCTGCTCTCCCAAAGTGTCGTTCTACTCAATGATTATGGTGGTTTGTTGGTTCGTTATGGCAGCTTACTTCAGCGACTGGAGGCTGCCAACCGCCGGATTGAGGAAGTCAGCCCACTCGTGCAGCTACTCGATACGGGGTACCAGCAGTTCGAAAAGGGTGAAATCGACGCATGCTTAGCAACTGCGGAAGAAATCCTCCGGGTCCAACCTAAGAATGCCAAGGCTCTAAAAATGCAGGAGGACTGTCACCGCCTGCTCGAGGAACAACGCCACGCAGAGGAAAGGCAATTGGGTCTCAACTTAGCTTTGAGTCAAGCCCTTGAAGCTTTCGAGCAAGGAACCTATGAGCAATGCCTTCAGGCTGTTTCCAGAGCCCTCGAATTGGACCCCAAGAATGCGCAAGCCATGCAGGTCAAACAACAGGCCTCTGCGTCCTTGCAGCGGCGGCAGCGGGTGGAGGAACTGGTCAAGGCCGCCCAGGGACATGAACAGCGAGGCGATTACGAGGCCTGCAGCCGGGTGGCAGCCGAAGGGTTGAGTCTGGATCCGGAGCGGCGGGAGCTGAAGAAGCTCGAGGAGCGGGCCCGCCAGGGGCTGGAGAAGCGGCGCCGGGTCACTGAGCTGTTAAAGCAAGCCCGCCAGCAGGGGCAGGCGAAAGACTACGCTGGGCTATTAAAGACCGCCGAAGAGCTGCTGGGTATCGAGCCGGGACAGGCGGAGGCTTTAGAGCTGAAGCGGCAGGCCTCTGCGTCCTTGCAGCGGCAGCAGCGGGTGGAGGAACTGGTCAAGGCCGCCCAGGGACATGAACAGCGAGGCGATTACGAGGCCTGCAGCCGGGTGGCAGCCGAAGGGTTGAGTCTGGATCCGGAGCAGCGGGAGCTGAAGAAGCTCGAGGAGCGGGTTCACCAGATCCTTGAAAAACGCCGTCTGGACGAGGAGCGCCGAGTTCGTGCTTTGAAACTGTTGGAGAGTGCCCGAAAGGACATGCTGGAAAACCGGTTCAGGCCCGTTGTCCGTAATTTGAATCTGCTGCTAAAGCTGGAGCCAGATAATGCAAACGCTTTGTCCCTAAAGCAAAAGGCACAGGCAGAACTGGCTGTTCAGCTCCGCAGGGCGATCAGAAAGGCATCGCTGGTGGTCGGCCCGGTATTATTGATTTCACTGGCTGCGGGGGGACTCCTTAAGTTCTATCCCAAGAAGGAATTTTCTGTCCGATCTAATCTTCCCACAGAAGTTAAACCGCAGCTTCCCTCTCCTGCTGAGCATGCACCTGCCCCTCAGCAGGTCCCATCTGCGCAGGACTCCGAAACCACGCAGGGGTTGGAAAGGGCTTCAAAGTATCTCGAAG
>JBGPHY010000471.1:0-5067 GCA_041484625.1 Terriglobia bacterium
CCTGACATTCACACTGGGATTGCGCTATGGGTTAGATCGTCCTGTTTATGAAGTCAACGGTTACGAGGTGAAGCCGACCGTGGGCTTGGGAGACTTCTTTGAACGTCGAAAAGCCGCGGCAGCAGTGGGGCGGCCGTTCAATGAATCGATCCAACTGGACCTGGCTGGTCCAGCCAATGGACGGCCGGGATTTTATAGTTGGGACAAAAACAATTTTCAGCCGCGCGTTTCCGTGGCCTGGTCCCCCCGCTTTGAGACGGGACTCCTGCGCAAACTCTTTGGCAAAGAAGGGACCTCCGTGTTCCGGGGAGGCTTTGCCATAACCAATGACCACCTTGGCCAGCAATTGGCGGTGACGTTTGACGCTAATAACAGTCTGGGGTATTCCACAAGCCAGTTGATTTCTCCAAACACTTATAACGTCTCCGATCAGCCTGCTCCGCTCTTCACCGGCTTCGGCCAGGACGTACGCACCTTGCCGGGTATCACTGTTCCCGGCAGTCTGACCTTTCCAGTCGAACAACCTGCCGATGGGCAACAACGCATTGAGTTCTCGTTGGATGACACAATCCGAACGCCAGTCAACTACAGTTGGAACATTTCGTTTGGGCGGCAATTGCCGGCAGGTCTGTTTATTGAGGCTTCCTATATCGGCAGGTCGGCCAGGAAGTTGCTGGCCCAAAGGGATGTCATGCAGTTGAACAACCTGATGGATCCGAAATCGCACACGGATTGGTATACGGCCATGGGCATTCTGGCGGACTTGCGTGCCAAGAACACGCCGATTCCAGACGTGCAACCGATTGCCTATTTCGAAGACTTGTTTGCGGGACTACCTTCGCAAGCGAGCTATGATCCGGCCTTGTCCGCTACACAAAATGTTTACCAGTTGATTGCCCGAGAAGTTGTCGGTGGGTACAACATCACGGATTACACCTATCTCCAATCATCAGATTATCTTGATAATGCATCTGTCCTGGGCGAACACGTCTTTTTTCACCCACAATACGCAGCCTTGGCAACCTGGAGCACTATTGCCAGCTCGGACTATCACGCTGGAACACTAAGTATCCGCCAGCAGTACAAGGAGGGGTTGAGCTGGGGGTTCAATTACAGCTTCTCCAAGTCTATGGACAATGCATCCGGCTTGCAGAAGAACGCATCATATGGCAATGAATTCGGCTCCGGTTTCATCCTCAACTCCCTCCGGCCTCAAGACTTCCGCTCCTACTCGGATTTTGATATCCGCCATGTCATCAATGGTTACGCGCTCTGGCAACTACCTGTGGGACATGGCAAGACGTTGCTCCATCAACTTCACGGCCTGGGTGAGGCTTTCCTCGGCGGATGGCAGCTCTCCGGCATCTACCGCTGGAACTCCGGCTTGCCAGCCCCCAATATTTTCGACGCGAACCAATGGGTAACTAACTGGAACGCTCAGAGCTATGCCGTGCGGACCAGGCCCATAGAATCTTCACCTACTCGGGGTGGCGCCGATGCACCGAATCTCTTCTCCGATCATGTTTATGCCTATCAGAGCTTCCGTAATCCTCGCGCAGGAGAATCGGGAGACCGGAATCCTTTTCGGCTTCCCGGCTTTGTGACCTTGGATATGGGGCTTGGCAAGACTTTTACAATGCCCTGGTCGGAAAAGCATAAGCTACAGTTCCGGTGGGAGGTGTTCAACTTAACTAACACCCAGCACTTCATGGTTTCTACAGATGGGTATAGTCGGGAGAGTTTTGGCATTGCCCAGGATCCGGAACTTGGAACGCCTGCGCCCACCTTCGGGAACCTGGACAGCATTCAGGGCACTCCCCGCGTGATGCAGTTCGGATTGCGCTACACGTGGTAGGCGGCACTCCTTCGTGTTTTCTGCCCTTCGTCTGAGGTCGTGTCCTTTGGGGACCGGACGCACGCCTTTTCTCAAACCTTCGCTTGTGTCGGGATCGCTGATTTGGTACTCTTCGCCAAGGGACGGCCTTGTCCAGCCGCAGGCGGCTTCCAGCCTGATGAAAGAACCAACCGGCCCTCTGTCTTCGATCTATCAAGGGCTGGTCCTCTGAATGTCCAGGAAACTGCAATCATTCCAAACCCATTCAACCCTAAAAGGAGAGAAGCAATCATGAGTGACCGAAAAGTGTCACGCCGTTTTTTTGTTATGAGTAGTGCCGCGACTCTGGTTGCCAGCCAGGCTCTGGCCAAGACATCCAGTTTGAAACGGCTGGGTTACAAATCCCCCAATGAGAAACTGAATGTCGCCGCTATTGGTGCAGGAGGGAAAGGGGCTACAGATATCGACGGGTGTGCCAGTGAGAATATCGTGGCTTTGTGCGATCCTGACTGGAAGACCGCCGCCAAGACTTTTGCCAAGTACCCCAATGCCCGACAGTACAAGGATTTCCGGCAGATGTTGGACAAGGAAAAGAACATCGATGCCGTCACCATTTCCACGCCCGACCACACTCACGCCGTGGCAGCCATGTGGGCCATGGAGCGCGGTATTCACTGCTACGTGCAAAAACCTCTGACCCATAATATCTATGAAGCAAGGAAGTTGGCGGAGACGGCCCGCAAGTATGGAGTGGCTACCCAAATGGGAAACCAGGGCCATTCCGGTGAGGGAGTGCGTCAGCTTTGTGAAATGGTCTGGGCGGGCGAGATCGGCAACGTTAAGGAGGTTCATGCCTGGACCAACCGGCCCATCTGGCCACAGGGCATACCCAAACCTCTGCCCAAGGAACCCGTACCCGACACCATGGACTGGGACATCTGGCTGGGCCCTGCCGCGATTCGCGATTACAACTCCGGCTACGCACCTTTCAACTGGCGTGGCTGGTACGACTTCGGCTGCGGGGCGCTGGGAGACATGGCCTGCCACATCCTGGACCCGGCCAACTGGGCCCTGCAGCTCCGAGATCCCGTCAGCGCGGAATGCGTCAAGATCGAAGATAGGAACGATCAGACGTTCCCCACCAAATCCATTGTGAAATTTGAGTTTCCGGCTCGTGGTTCCATGGCGCCGGTCACTGTTTATTGGTACGAAGGCGGCCTGCTGCCGCCTCGCCCGGAGGGGATTGGCGAAGGCGTCAAACTGGGCAACGACAAAAACGGCTCGCTGTTCATCGGTGACAAAGGCATCCTCACCACCGGCGAGTACGGCGATGATACGCGGCTCTTGCCGGAGGAAAGGATGAAGGACTATAAGTTTCCCGATCCTTTCCTTACCCGTTCCCCGGGCCATTACCGCGACTGGTTGCGCGCCTGCAAGGGTGGCGAGCGGGCCGGATCCAATTTCGATTACTCCGGCCCGTTTTCGGAGTGGGTGCTGCTCGGAGTGATTGCCCAACGCCTGCAAGGGAAACTGCTCTGGGACGGCAAGAAGATGAGGTTCACGAACAACGCGAAAGCCAACCAGTATATTTCGCGCGACTACCGTAAAGGCTGGAAGGTGTAGTTCCCTACTTCGGTTTCTGGGGTGGCTCACAAGTCGCCAGGAGCGCTACGGGTGCTCCACCTCAGCCTACCATGAGAGGGTCATTGGCAGTAGCGGTATACCTGGCGGGTCATTTCCAGGGATTGAAGGTATATCTGCGGGACGTCTTCCTCTTTAAGGTTGAGTGCGGCTGTATACTCCGAAAGCCCATCCCAGATTCCCCGTTCGTAAGCCACAGTCAGTTCATAAACGTCGCGGAAGCGATTCGCGCCGCCCAGGAGCGCCGTCTTAATGTCCTCGTTCAGAGGCAGACTGGAAAGAATTTCGGCCATGGGGCGATCCAGGAAAGCGTCAACCATGGAGAACATTCCCATCAGGAATAGATCTGAACTGCGGTCCCCTAAACCTACCCGAGGAGCCAGCAATTCACAAAATCGTGCCCTTACCAGCGAATTGACCACCAGTTCTTCAGTTTTGTCCTTTCCAATCCCGGTCAGCACCACCAAAGAAACCCATTTCCGAACCTCACGAAGGCCCATCAGCACAAGGGCATGATGAATGGACTGGACACGGGAGCGGAAGCTGAAAGCTGCCGAGTTAATGAAGCGCAGGAGCTTGTAGGCCAGTGAGACATCTCTGCAGACGATCTTTTCCATTCTTTCCAGGCTGAGTTCTTCCCGCATGGCTTCCTGAAGGAGTTGAAGATAGTTGAGCTTATAACCCGGTATGTCCCTCCCTCCAATTACCTTGGGCCTGCTATAGAAGTACCCTTGGAAGAGCAAATAACCCAGTTCTCGGGCCTGATCGGCGTCTGCTTCGGTTTCCACTTTTTCTGCCAACAGCCGCACTTTTCTGGAGCCAATTTGTTTGGTTAGCTCAGCCCTCTGCTTCTGGTCGGTGCTGAGGAAATCCACCTTGATGATGTCGGCCAACTCAACTAGAGGTTGCATCCTCTTGTCGTACACGAAATCGTCCAGCGCCAAAAGGTAACCTAGATCCTTGAGTTTTTTGCAGGTGGCAATCACCTCTTCATCAGGCTCGATGGTTTCGAGCAGTTCGACCACCATGTGGTCTGCAGGAAAGAGAGTAGCTACTTCATTGAGGAGTAAATTTCGGGTCAGATTGATGAAAGCCCGTTTGCCCCCGATTAACACGTCAATTCCGAAGAGCAGAAAGCTGTTGTGAAGAACCTTCGATGAAGCCTCGTCCGGGTTCGTTCCCACGGGAAAGAAATTGTCCAGGCCGGAGCGAAAGAGCAATTCGTAGCCGAACACTTTGCCGTTGTTTTCAAAGATGGGCTGGCGTGCGACAAAGATTTGAGTCGCCAAGGACTCCTGACTCGACAACTCAGCGCTCATATACCCTGGCATTCCATCCCCTCCGGAAATCAAGAGCATCCGGGGATCTAATCGGCGCTTCTGGAAAAAACTGTATGTCCGGCTCGGACTGGTCGGCGCTGGTAATAATCAGTCCTTTTGGGATGATTAGCCGCGGGTGCAGTAATGGGACGCCAGTCCCGAAAAGAAACCCGTGGTTGGAGGCAAGACGCATTCCGACTCTGAAGGGGTTGAATCGGAAACCCCAAGAGTCCTACTCCCCGACTTCCTTTGTCAGTGACACGCACTTGGACG
>JBGPHY010000472.1:0-5067 GCA_041484625.1 Terriglobia bacterium
AAGAAAACCCCAGCGTCGACTTCATTGCTCAGGTCACCGCTTTGTCCCCCTTTCTGGTTCGCCAATACCTGGAGATAATCAATGCTTCGAACCTATAAAAAAATCCTTGACAAGCAATATTGCGTAATTTTCAGGGTTGTCTCACGGGGAACCGTTTCCGAGGGTTGGCGCGTGGCGCGCTAACCCTCGGCTGTTGAGTCGAACCGCGTTCGCGGTTCAGTGGACGCACACTTAAAGGAAAGAATGTAAATTATACTTGACTTTTAGTAATTTATAAATATCATTATGTCTAGTATAGAGTACTGTGATCACCAAGCCTGCACAGAGGAGGAAAAAGTGACACGACTAGAAAAGCAGAGTTGGTATGGGCTGGCTATTGCAGTACTCACCGTGCTGGCAGTAGGGACTCTCTATGCCTTCACCCGGAGCACTTTTCGGTCGATGGCGGGATGTGCTGTCATGGCCTTATGGGCTTTCACCCAGGTTGTCGGGAGCTCGGGGGATGAGCCAAAAATCAAAGAAGTTAAACCGTCACAGATCTGGGGCTTCTGGGGGTCTGTTGCCCTGGCAACGATCATAACGCTGTTCGTTGCCTGGGGTACACGGAGTAGGCTTGTCATCGTAAATGGGATCCTCTTGGTGGCCGCTTTTTGGTGGCTGAAGAGGCGCCTGTTTTCACCTGGGTCGCGGATGCACCAATACGATGAACGGGAACAAGCGGTTATTCAGAAAGCGGCACGGATGGGATTTGTGGTCTTTTGGATTCTATTTGTCCTTTCGAACACTTGGATTCCCTTCCTCCATCCTCAGCCAATTCCCAGCTACCTGTTTGTTTGGGAGGTTTGGATGGGTTTTTGGGTCATGATGGTGGGGACCTCTGTGGCCACGCTTTGGAAGGAGCGGGCCGATGGCTGAGACAGTTGAAAACAAACTACGACGATGGCGCTTTGAACGAGACGAGATGACTCAGGAAGAACTCGCACGACGTGCCGAGTTGAGCCGCCAGACAATCATCGCCATTGAGAAAGGAAAGTATGTTCCATCGCTACGCGTGGCCTTTCGTTTAGCCCATGTCCTTGGAGTTAAGCTGGAAGAAGTTTTCCAATATCGTCCGGATGAGGACCTCGAGCCTGGATCTCTTCAAAAGTAAACCCGCTCGTGGCCGGTCTCCCACACTGCGCCAGCAAAGGGATGCGGATGGAGTATGGCCCGGATCGTGCGAACAAATGCCACCGACCCTCATAGAAGACGATGGTCGGGTCCTTGATGGAGTGAATATCATCGCCGGGCCGACTCTGGGCGACAACCAGGGGCCGACTCACCTTCCACTGAAAACCCTCCTTGAAAGGTGTCTGATCGCCCCCCGGCTCGGCCCACCCTTGTATTGCCACAAAGATCGCAAGACCAACCTGAATCGCTGTTTTCAGGTGTCTGGATGGTATTCGCTGCATCCTTATCATCCCTTCTGCTTTAGCCAACCTGGAATTTCTCCTCAGAAAAACGAGAATTTGCATTCCTGCACTGGAGGAACATCCGGTTGGCTCCAATGACATTACGATGACTGCCATCCCCAAAAGGCAAGAAGGATACTAAGGATACTAATGTGATAATGTTATCACCCAGGAGGTCTTCTGACAGCAATGAAACGCCAAATCCTTGTCTTTTTGCTGGTCTTCGGATGGCTGACAGCTACGCACGATCTATCTGCGCAGCGGGCGATTTTTCTGGTTCGTCATGCCGAAAAAATGGATGAATCGAGCGATCCTCCCCTGTCCAAGGCTGGCCAGGCGCGAGCCCAGGCCCTGGCACGTTTGCTGAGAGATACTGGAATCACCGCCATCTATACCAGTGAATTTCAACGAAACGTTCAGACTGCCAAGCCCCTAGCTGATCTGTTGAAAATCAAACCGGTGGTCATTCCTTCGCAGGACTTGGAGAATCTATTGAAGAGGGTCGGGAAGGACCAGTCAGACGGGGTCGTCTTAATTGTGGGGCACACCGACACGGTGCCTCGACTGCTGCGACTCTTCGGGCATCCGGATTCGATAACCATTGCCTCCGGTGAATACGACAATCTCTTCGTCTTGTTTCCGAGGAAGGGGGATCGACCCATCCTGTTGCGTTTGAGATTTCCGTAAATTGGGCCGGCGTACCGATACGGACCCCGGGACCGGGCTGGACACTGATTGCCGCAAATGATGCCCGCATTTTTTCTTTGAAACCGACCCGCTTCCGGTGTAAATCTTAGGCGCACGCAAATTGGCAATAGCTTGCCTGCTAACCCATTCTTACTGTTGAGATCATTCCCAACCCACTTGGAGGAGACGATGCCCTTAACCCAACTTGAGGAAAAAGTCTGGAAAGCTCTGGATTTATTTCAAATTGAAGTTCCTTCCTGGGGATTTGCCAACACCGGGACCCGGTTCGGTAAGTTCCTGCAGGCCGAGGCCGCCACTACGATCGATGAAAAACTGAGCGACGCTGGCCAGGTTCATCGCTTCACAGCCTGCTGTCCATCAGTGGCTGTTCATGTACTGTGGGATTTTCCGAAAGGCTTAGCCAGTGTGGATGAGGCCATGGCCAAAGCGGCGAAGTATGGAGTCCGGATCGGCGCTATCAATCCGAACGTCTTCCAGGACCAGATGTACAAGTACGGTGCCCTCGGGAATCCTGACCCGAAGATCCGACAATCGGCCCTGGAGCACATTTTCGAATGCGTGGAAATCGGCAAGAAGACCAAGAGCCGCGACCTTTCCCTGTGGTTCATCGACGGCTCCAATTTTCCTGGAACGGCCAACATCCGTAAACGGCGAGCCTGGTTCGAGGAATGTTTGAGGCAGGTGCATGCTCGCCTTTCCGACCAGCAAATCATGTTGGTGGAATACAAGCCATTCGAACCCGCTTTCTACCACACGGATATTGCCGATTGGGGTATGGCTCTGTTGATGTCTCGCAGCGCTGGTCCCCAGGCCCGTGTCCTGGTAGATACGGGCCACCATTACCAGGCTCAGAATATCGAACAGATTGTGGCTTGGCTGCTCAGTGAAGACATGTTGGGTGGATTCCATTTCAACGATCGCCGCTATGCCGACGACGACCTGACCATGGGCTCCATTGATCCTTACCAGATATTTCGGATCTTCAACGAGATCCTCTTCTTCGAGTGGGAAACCGCTAAGCATCCTGCCATCGCTTACATGGTGGACCAGAGCCACAATCTGAAAGGCAAGATCGAGGAGATGATCCAAACGGCCATGACGGCCCAGGAACTGTACACCAAGGCGGCTATGGTGCACCACGAGAAACTGGCCAAGTACCAGGAGATGGGCCAACTCATTGACGCCGAGGAATGCCTGAAATCCGCGTTTTCTACCGATGTGAGACCCCTCCTGCGTGAATGGCGGCGGGCCAAAGGTATAGCGGAGGAGCCGCTCACAGCCTTCCGCGCCAGTGGTTACCTGGAAAAAGTCGCCAGGGAACGAGGCGAACGAAATATGGCAGGAGGCGGCAGTTATGCCTGAGTCCTTTTTGTTTGCCGGAGTCCTCTTGGCTGCTCTGGGGGGAGTGTCTAACGGGATTTTCGCCCTGCCCATGAAGCTGATGAAACGCTGGAAATGGGAACACATCTGGCTGGCCTACTCCGTGGTAGGCATGGTGGTGGTTCCTTGGTCCGTGGCTGTACTCGCCACACCGCACCTCAGCGAAGTGGTCCGCAGTGCGCCGCTGTTTTTGATCTGCGGCTTCGGATTTGCCTGGGGGCTGGGTTCGGTCTTCTTCGGCTTGGGACTGGATCGATTGGGTTTGGGTTTAGGATTGGCCCTGATGATGGGGATCATTGCCGGAGTGGGCTCGCTGGTTCCCCTGCTGATCCTTAAACCCGGGTCTCTGGCCTCCCAACAGGGCATGATGATTCTGGCGGGCAATGCAACCTTGATTCTTGGGATCTCCTTGTGCGCTCAGGCAGGTTCCTTGCGGAGCCGGCAGCAAGCAACCCTCGTGCCAGAGTTGTCAAAAAGGCCGTCGATGGCTTCAGGGCTCATCATTGCAATCCTGGCAGGACTATTTTCATCCATGCTGAACTTCGGGTTTGCCTTCAGCGGGGAAACCCAGAGGCGCGCCGTGGAACTCGGAGCTTCTCCCCTCATGGCCAGCATGAGTATCTGGGCTCTGGCCGTCTCGGCGGGGTTCCTGGTGAATTTGGCTTATTGCCTCTGGAGGATCCGGCAGAGCGGTTGGAGTTGTTATGGAGAGCCAGACACGGGGGCTTACTGGTTGGGTGCTGCTGTAATGGGAATCTTGTGGTTTGGCGGAATTCTCCTCTACGGTGTGGGAGCCAGCTACCTGGGTTCGGCTGGCCCCGTGATTGGCTGGCCCATCCTGATGGGAGGCACCATTGTCGCCAGTAACATCGCAGGGTGGTTCACCGGCGAGTGGAAGGGTGCTGGCCGGCGCAGCGTCACTTTCCTGGCTGCTGGCGTTGTCCTCATCATCGTGGCAATGATCGTCATCGCCCAGGGAAACGCCGTGTAGCCGGTTAATCCATCTGAATGCGGCGGGGTTCACTGGTTTGCAAGGCGGAAGGAGCATCGGATCTGGGAGGGCCCGCAGGGAATAGATACGGGTCGGCTGCCAATAAAGGGTTGGCCCCCGTTGCGACAATCTGGAGCGGCAAGGCAAAGGTTTCCTGATCAAATCCTTGGTCCATCGAATTTAAAATGCATCCGCCAGCGAACGGATCTTCATGTCTCGACGCAGGCTTTCCAGATCGAGTAGCCCTTTCGGCTGAAACTCCACAACCACCTTCTTGCCTGGCACCAGGTTGAAATAATTGTCCGAAAAGACCCCTTCGCTGGATGCCACTGAGAGATATACTCCCCGAGCCAGCACGGTGGAACTGAGTTGGATCTGGTAGCGGCCCTCTTTGGGAGTTATCTGGCTTTCGATCCGGGGCTGAGGGAGGCCGGAATCCTTAAACGGAGCAAAGAACAACAGGTTGCTGGAAAGCAGTTTCCCTTGATCCTCCATTTCGCACACTAGAAAGACCTTTCGCGGATCCTTCCCATCAAG
>JBGPHY010000473.1:0-5066 GCA_041484625.1 Terriglobia bacterium
TGACAAATCGTGGGGTTGATAAGAACGTTGCTGTGAAACCGCTGCTTGACCCGCTGCACTCCAGGCCACGGTTGAAGTCGCTTTTGCACAAAGCCGGCCTGGCCGAGTGAGCCCCAGCTTCTCGCTGACAGACAAGACCGGATCGCGGGAAGATCACTGCTGATCTGCAGAAGTGTCGGAACCTCGTGGTGCCCGTATGGACCAAGGTCTCCGCTACAATCACCATGGAGCAAATGATTGCAATCTCGCCGGAATTGATATTACATAGCCCACCGAACTGCTAATGTGAGATCCGCTGTACCGCATCCGGAAGGAACGTGATGGAAGGGGAGAAACTACTTTGAACTTCGCCGCCATTGACTGGGTCATCGTTATTTCCTACCTGGGTTTTTCGCTGGGGATTGGCCTGTTGGGAAAGAAATTCATCGGGAATGTGTCTCATTACCTGGTGGCAGGTCGAGAACTGGGCTTGTACGTGGGCATCGCCACCCTGGCTGCCACCGAAATTGGGACTATCACGTTCATGTATTATTCGGAATTCGGCTACAAGTACGGGTTTTCGGCCTTCTCGGTGGCACTCATATCCGGACTGGTCATGATCTTTGTCGGGCGCACCGGATTCATCGTCAGCAAGTTTCGGGAGATGAAACTGATGACGGTGCCGGAGTACTTCGAAATCAAGTACAGCCGCGGGTTGCGTTTGCTGACAGGCTGCCTGGTAGCCTTGGGGGGTATCTTGAATATGGGGGCGTTCCTGATCGTGGAAGGGAAGTTCCTCATGGTAGTCAGCGGGCTGGATAGTTGGCATCCCTTCGGCATGTCGTCGCACCAGGTCCTGGTGGGCATCATGACATTGATCCTGGCTCTGGAATTGGTCTACACCGTTCTGGGAGGGATGGTCTCCGTAGTCATTACGGATTTCCTGCAATATGTGCTTTTGTCGATAGCCACCGTCGTGGTGAGCGTCTATACGGTCTACCATACAGAATGGGAGAACATAGTTGAAAAGGTGACTATCACTTACGGCCAGGCGGGGATCAACCCCTTGATCCACCCAGATATCGGCTGGGTGTTTCTGGCCTGGCAGACTCTGCTCTGGTTCTCGGTGCACACCTGCTGGCAAACTACGGCAATGCGCATGTTCTCGACCAAGAGCCCCGCCGTGTCAAAGAAAGTCATGACCTGGACCGGCTTCATCTTCCTGGGCCGCGGTATGCTGCCGATGCTGTGGGGGATTTGCGCGTTGACACTTTTTGGAACGGGAGCATTGGTAGGAGTCGTTCCTTCTCCGGTCGTTCATGGACAGACTATTGAGCCTTTGAACGCCATGCCAGCCATGCTGGCCCAGATCCTGAGGCCAGGTGTTCGCGGCATCGTAGTAGCCGGGATGCTGGCCGCCACCATGTCGGTGAACAGTTCCTATTTGTTGGGCTGGAGTTCGGTGATCTCTCAGGACATCGTCCTCCCCCTCCGCCAACTGATGGGTAGACCGATGCTGAGTTCCGGAACCCAAATCCTGGTCAACCGTATCGCCAACCTGTTCGTCAGCTTGTTTGTCATGTTCTGGGGGCTCTATTACCCGCTTCCCGATGTGGTCTATAAATACCTGAACATCACGGCGACAATCTTTCTGGCAGGATCATTCACCAGCGTCGTTGGCGGGATCTATTGGAAGCGCGCCAACACGCTAGGAGGCTACCTGGCCATGTCGCTCGGTGCGGTGGGAGCCATCATCCCTCTCTTGCCCAATTCCTTCACATTCATCCCGGCGATTCTCAGGAACTTAAATGTTGCCGGCTTCCTGGCTTTTGGCTGTGCCTTTATCGGGTTTGTCGTGGGATCAATAGTCCGAGATTTGACCAAAAAACAGAAGGCTCTGGTTGTTTAGGGCAAGCTCGCTACAGGAGTTGTGGTTTAAGTGGTTTAAGGTTTAATAGGAAGGGAGTACTATGGGATTGATCTTTTTTTGGGGCGCTTGGTTAATCATTTCGGACGTAGCATTTGCTGTGATCACGGTGGTCGTTACAATTAAGGGTTTTTCCGACCTGAGCCGGATGTTTCAGGCACTGAAACGACAGCAACATCAATGACCGGAAACGCTGCGGCTGGCATTCCCTGCGCTGGCTGGAATAATGGTGCTAAGACAGGAAACGGAACTCCCTCCCTTATTGGAATTAAAGGAAAATGTATGAGGTATCAGGATTGGTACATCTTAGCTTTGGTGTTCTTGTTTTTGATTCCAGGCGAGCTTTTGATGGCTGAGACGGTCCTGACAAAGGACGACCTTCGAGTGCTGCCAAGTTCTCCCAGTGCAGGCCAGCAAGAGATGCTATTCAATTACCTGCTGGGACTCGCAGAGCAATACACAACCACGCGCCGTGTGCGAATCGAAGGGCTTCATTCAGAAACGGAAGTGAAAACCTGGCAGGAGGCGAACCGACGAAAATTTGTGAACCTGATCGGCGGACTGCCTGAATCTCGAACCCCCTTGAATCCCAGGACTGCCGGGGAGTTTGCGCGGGATGGCTACCAGGTCAGGAAAGTGATTTTTGAGAGTCTACCCGGCTATTACGTGACCGCCAACCTCTATGTCCCGACGACAGGAAAGCCGCCGTACCCTGCGGTTCTTTCACCCTGCGGCCATTCGGAAAACGGAAAGGCCTTTGATGAATACCAGCGGCTTTATATCGGATTGGCCAGGCGGGGCTACGTGGTCCTCGGCTACGATCCGCTGGGCCAGGGTGAGCGTTATCAGTATTGGGATTTGTTGACCAATCGCCGCCGCTTTGGATTCAATGAACATGGCATGGCCGGGATTCAAGAGTATCTGCTGGGGCAGAATCTGGCGCGACCTCGAATCTGGGACGGAATTCGGGCGCTCGACTACCTGATTAGTCTCCCGGAAGTGGATAGGGATCGGATCGGCTGTGCCGGGAATTCGGGGGGCGGCACGCTCACCACCTATATCTCCATGCTGGATGAGCGGATCAAGGCCATTTGCATCGTTACGTACATCACCACCCTCTACAAAAAGATCGAAGCCCGGATCCGGGACGCGGAAACCGATCCTGAGCAGGATGTCCAAGGATTAATGGCAGCAGGAATCGATCATTCCGAAATGGTCGGCATGATGGCTCCACGGCCGGTTCTCATTGGTGCTGCCCAACGGGATTTCTTTCCCATCGAAGGGACTCGGAAGACATTTGCTGAACTCCAGCAACTGTACTCGAAACTCGGATGCCCTGACCGGATCCAGATGGTGGAATTCGATCATGAGCATAGTTATAGTCAACCTTTGCGGGAAGCCACGGCCGCCTGGTTCGACCGTTGGCTGAAAAACTCCAAGGGTGAGGTGAAAGAACCGTCCTTGGTGACTGAAAAGGACGAGATACTCCAATGCACCGAGACCGGGCAGGTCTTGACCTCTCTGGGAGGAAGAAGAATTCAGGATTTGAACCAGGAGGAAGCCCTGCATCTCTTGAAACAACTCAAGAGTCAGCGCAGCCAGCAGAAGTTTCGAGAGACCTTGCCCGAAAGGTTGAGGGCGCAACTGGGCTTGCCCTCCGGGTTTCCTTCTGTCAAGGTTCAACGTCTGGAGACCGTCGAAAAAAAAGACCTGCTAATCGAAAAAATCCTGGTCGAAACCGAACCCGGCATTGTAGTTCCCCTGCGGCTAATCCATCGCCGGCAGGTTTCGGACCGATTACCTGCAGTCCTCTACCTCAAGGATCGAGAGGGGAAAGATGATCCTTTGACTGTTCTGGAAGAATGCGCGCAACGTGGTCAAATGGTGGCTATTGCCGACGTGAGGGGGTTCGGCGAAACACGTTCGCCCAAGCGAGTGCTTGATCCCAGGATCTCTTACTACGATCCGCGAGACGGGATGGATGCTGACTTCGCCTATGCAGCTTTCATATTGGGCAAGCCTTTACAGGGAATGCGGGTTTGGGATGCTCTCGGTTGTGTTTCCTATCTGGCTTCTCGAAAGGATGTGGAGACCGATCGACTGCGCCTGGTTGGCCGAGCCTGGACCGGCTCTACAGCGCTCTTTGCGGCTGCCTTGAATTCCGCGATTTCAGGAGTGGCCGTACTGGAGGCCGCCCTCTCCTTTGGGGATGTGGCCATGAGCGAGGTCTACAATTTTCCCGCCAGCCTGATTCTGCCAGGGGTTCTGAGGGACTTTGACCTGACGGATATCATGGCCGCCATCTCCCCTCGCCGCCTGCTGGTTCTCAACCCGGTCGACCCGTTGAACCGACGATTGTCTGCCCCTGAGGCCCAGGAGAAACTGCACCAGGTAGAGCGTCAGTTCAGCTCGGACAAGGCAAAGGAATCCCTGAAACTCCGCTTGGCCCCTCTTTCTTCGGAAAACCAGCAGGAATTGAATCAATGGCTCCTTCAGAATTGATTCTCGCTCCCGGGAGGAGCATCTCGGTCATTGCTCTCTTCCTCGGCAGTGCAACCATCGAGGATGACAAGGAGAACGAGGACGACGAAGGAGGAGGAGTTAAGGTTTTAAGGTGCATCCCACCATCTGAATCTCGATACACTGCAGGTTTTCACGAATGTGCTGGTTTGTAGGGTCTCGCCGGAGAGCTTCCTTCAACTGGGTACTGGCAAACGTCAGATTGCCCGTTTTTGCCAATGCCACCGCCAGGGCATTCCGGGCCAATGCGTCTTCAGGCTTCAAACGAACGGCTTCTTGCAGTGGAGATATCGCTCCCTTAAATTCCTCCTTCGCCAGCCAGGCCCTTCCCAGGTAGTAATAGACGTCGGGGTCCGCAGGCCGGAGTTCCAGGACCTTAGTCAGCTGGACGATTCCCTTGTCCAGTTGATCCAGCATGAGCAAAGCCAGACCGTAATTGTATCGGGCCACGGGATCATCCGGATTCAGGAGTAGCGACTCCTCCAACTTGGCTGCAGCTTCCGCGGCTTTCCCCGCCTGCAACAACTCAGAAGCTGCGTTGTTTAGAGATTTCGCCCTCTGCAGGTTCCTTTCCTTACTGAGTTTCTCTTAGACGGTTAAGAGGACTCCCCGGGCCTCAGATTTCCGCCCGACTTAAACA
>JBGPHY010000474.1:0-5053 GCA_041484625.1 Terriglobia bacterium
CCGTCCCTCCTGGCGCATAGGGCTGAGAAACCTTCTTCACCTTGCCCAGCGGCGAGCAGCCGCAGGCATCGTAGACTGTTTCGACAATCGATTGGGTGCCGCTATTGTCCACCTTCTCGATCTTAACCGCCCGCCCCAGCCCGTCCAGATAGGTATTGGTCCAGCGCAGAGGAGGCTCAACATAAATATGATAGTAGCTGGCTGTCTGCTGTGGCGCAGTGTTGCTATAGGTGTAAGCCGTCGAATCATACCATAAACCACCGGGATCGGGACTGTCCGGAGTCCAGCTTCGGGCTAACCTCCCGTAAGCGTCATACTGAAGGGCGGTCTTGGAGGCATTCGGGTCGGTCTCGTTGGTCAGCCCCAGAAAGCTCGTGAAGGTGAACGACGTCTCCAGATTGGAGTTGCTATTCGGCGTCAGCTTGTTCGGCAGCGCATAGTTGTTGTTCACGTTCTGGCCGTAGTTCACCCGATAGTGGCCTACGGCGGTGTCGTAGACGTTGCCTGTTATATCATAATGAATATAGGTAGTCTGGCCGGGCCGGACGACCTGGGTTGGATTCCCTCGATACCTGAAGTTGATGCCATAGCTGGGGTCGTGCTGGCGTACACCCGGCGCGTCAGGGTTCCCGTTGCAATCATAGCAGCTATTCAACAGGGTTACCGTCTGGCTTCCATTGGTCACCGTGCTGGTCCGCAGGCGATTGCGGACGTAATAGGACAGGTAGGTGGAATCGAATGAATGTAAATAAGTGTTGGTGTAAGTCCGCGCCGGGGTCGAGAGATTCCCGTAGTCGTACATCCGGGTCTGGGTGACGTTGCCGTAGCTGTCCAGGGTCTTTTCAGTCTTGCTTTGTTTGGCATAGCTTTGCCCAGGGTCAATCGTGGTGAGGGTAGTCCCAACATAGGGGTTCAGTACGGGGTCCTGGGTCCAGGTGGTGTCCAGGTGACTTAAGACCAGGCCGGAGGGGGAGGCGCGCTCCTCAAAGGCGGTGCTGAGCCCCACCATCCAGCTCTGGCCATCGGTATTAAACCACCAGACCTTCTGCCCCACACTCCCGGGTCCGTTGAGCGCCCTCCAGGCGTGGACCGGAGTGCCGGTCCCGCCATCATCCTGCAAGGTATAAGCGATCTCCGCCCCCCCGGCCGAGGGCGCCAGATAACGCCCCTGCACTTCCCGCTGGGTCCGCGTCCCCATGTAGGTGAAGGGCTGATAGGTATACCGGAAATAGCCCCCGTAGGGCAAAGTGGCTTTGTTCAACTCCCCGGCGGCCGAGTATTCCAGTGTGAAGCTCTGGTTGACATTGTTGATCACACTCGACAGGACCGAGGTACTCCCGAATGCCGTTCCCGTAAAGGGATCCGAAAGGGCCTGTGTGGAATAAACGAAGCCCGGGCTCGTGTCGGTCCCATAGTCTTCCATGTATCCGAGGATGTTATTGACCCGGATGAGGTGGGGGATGGCATCGGCGTTGTAGGTGAATTCGTAAGTCCGATACACGCCGTTTGAGAGCTGGGCCCGAACATCCTCGATCTGATTGATTCGGGCGCTGGAATTGGAAGTAAACGGCGAGTTAATCCCGGCCTGGTAGCGGAACATGATCTGGTTGCCGTTGCTGTCCTGGACGGTGGTGGGATAGCGGGTGCCGGCATCCTGTTCGGTCCCCCCCGAAATACAGCGCATCTCCCAGAAAGTGCCGTCATTGAAGTAGAGCCGGTTGGAGAAGGAGTCATACGAAAGGTAGATCCCCTCCGTGGAGGTCCACACCCCGCTGGTGTTGACATCCAATCGGTACTCAGCGCCGGTCGCGTCGGTAAAGACATAGTGATGGATGGCCCAGTTGCCGGTCCAGTAGGGAGTGAGCGAGCCGGCCAGCAGTTTCCAGCCATAGCCGTAGCCGACATCATGGCCCAGGTTCCACACCTTGCCCGAGTCCTGCTGCCAGAGCTGGGAGTTGTAGTTCAGGGAAATGGGCAGACTGCGGCCCCCGCGGCCCAGGGGCTTGATCAAGGGCAGGGTGAAGTTCAGGTTGCCCGACAGCATATCGATCTGTTCCCCGCCTGCCCCCCAGTAGGTGCCGCTGGGACGGACCCCCACCCGGCGGGAATCGATGGACCCGGAGGGCGGAGTGGTGACATTGACGTTGGCCGGGGTCGAGCTGTGGTTGTAGTGGTAGTCCACCGAGTAGAGGGTATAGGTATAGGCGGTCGAAGGGCTGACGGTGGCATCGCTGAACTCAGCCCCCTGCGCAGTCCCCAGGAATGCTCCTCCCCGATAGATTTCATAGTTCCAGACACCGACGCCGTTGGCATCGTCGGCAGCGCCCTGCCACTCGAGATCGATGCGGTTGGGCAGGAGGAGGCTGTCAATGGAGGCGGCATCGACCGGACTGGGGGCGAGCCGGTCCATCGGCCCCAGGTCCACCCGGGTAATGCTGTTGCCCGAAGGCATCTGGAAACCTCCGATGCCGGGCTTGCCGGAGGCAAAGAGAGGGGGCAGGGTGCCAAAGGCGTAGCCAAAAACATAGGCTCCGTCCACAAAGACTATGGATCCGGTCGGCGATCAAGGTCGAGCGCAGCAGCATTCCGTTGCGGCAGTAAACACTGGCTGAGGCCAGGGTGGTGATGGTGCTGTTTTCCCGCTTGCTGAGCACCAGCGTGCCGGCCCCGTTGACGGTGGGGTTCCTCAGTTCCACCGAATAATAGCTGCCTGCCGGGGCAGGACCTGACATGGCGTCGGGGCTGGCGGCCAGGTACTGTATGTAGGTGCCACCATTGGCCGCCAGGGTCACGGGGGGTGTTGACCTCATACTGGGAGGATCCATCCGGAATGGCCAACAGCGAGATCAAAGATCCGCCGTTGGTGCTGGTGGCCGTCAACCCGGCCGATGTGCCTGTCACCGAGCCATTCTGCCGCCAATTGGAGAGGTTGATGGTGGCCAGCGTGTCGGAGTAGTAATAGCTGTAGGCCGCCTCCAGCAAAGTCGGAACAAGAAGGACCAGAAGCAGAGCCGCAATCATCAGGGCCGGATGACGACGAATTCCCGGGTGGAAGCTGCCCAGGATCCGGATCGAGGATCGCAGGAGCCCGGCTCCTGCTGCGTGGCCAAGGGAAGCTTTCCAGTTTCCGAAAGAGTCGCCGGGACGGAGCCCACCTCCCACATTGGGACGGAGCCCGCATCCCACAAGAGAACTGGAGCTGGAACAGGCACAGTTTGTACTTTTCGATCTATTCCAACAGGTGCAGCCAAAGACGAAGGAGGGAAACCCGGGGGAAAGGATCTATACAGGAACCCGGCTTCGAAGTGAGGACGGGAGGTAAAAAACCGAAGAAATACAAACGAAGTCTAGGCCCCCCCCCAAGGATGTCAAGAGGAAAATGTCACTGAGAGGAAATCCTCGAGAGTCGCTTGAAGTAAGGCCAGCTTCCTTGCCCCACATGATGGAGCACTCGAATGGCGGTTCAAGAACGGATGGCGGCTCATCCCGTCCTCCTTCCCAGGAGGGTGTGGCTTTCTTCTATGGATTTCATTCCCGACTCAGGGATGATAAGATGGCAAAAAGAATTGACGAATGAACCTAGGGCTGAGGAGGTCTCTGATGCGTCGCCGCACCTTCATTGGAGCAGTTTTTTCCGGGCTGGCTGTTTCGGCATTTGGAGCAAAGCCGCCAAAACTCAAAACAGGGAACCTTCCCATGCAACCCCTCGGCAGAACCGGGGAAAGGCTCACTCGCATCGGTATGGGAGGAGCGCGGTTCCACTTGATTCCTTTTGAGGAAGGTAAAGCGCTGGTACAACGAGCCTACGACCTTGGGATCAACTATTTCGACATGGCACGCAGTTACTGGGATGGCCGGGCCGAAGAGGTTTACGGCGCGGTTCTCTCCCCGCTTCGAAAGAACGTCTTCATCACTACCAAGACGACCGAGCGATCCAGCAAAGGTGCAATGGCGGAATTGGATCTTTCGCTGAAGCGCCTCAAGACCGACTACGTCGACCTCTGGCAGATTCATGGCATTCAAGAGAAGGAGGAAGTCACCAGGATTGTAGGCCCCGGCGGTGCCATTGAGGCCTTCGAAGCCGCCAAGAAAGCCGGGAAGTGCCGCTTCATTGGTTTCACCGGGCATCATGATCCGAACGTGCACCTGGAGATGCTCAAGGCCTACGACAAGTTCGACACGATCTTAATGCCGCTGCACGTTGCCGATCCCGCCTATTTGAGTTTCGAAAAAATCACTCTCCCCAAAACTACCGAATCGGGGATCGGTGTTCTGGGGATGAAAATCTTCGGAAACGCTTTCCTGCTGCGAGCCTTCAGCGCTCACGACTGCTTGAGCTATGTCTTAAGCCTGCCGGTCCATTCGGTGACGCTGGGTTTCTGCACCATGGGCCAACTGGAGGACGACATCCGGATCGCACAACAGTTTAAGCCGCTGTCCACTGAGGAAATGGCCGCCCTCCGTGCCCGCGCCGAAAGCATCAAGGGGCCTGCTTTAGAATACTGGAAGAGGAACGCCACACCCAGCGCAGGATAGCAGTCTTCATCGTGCGGCACCCCCAGCGGTACAATCTTCCTCATTTAGCATCGGCAGGGATCATGGACAAAGGAGGCGCGGTATGAAGATCACCGAAGTGAACACACGGGTTGTTGAATGGAAACAACCAATCCGGCCTCCCCAGCCGCATTTCTGCACCAGCCCAATGGATTTGCTGGATCTTCCGATCGATCCCATGGGCTCGTACTGTTTCCATAGCTGGCTCATTGTGGAAGTCAAGACCAATACCGGGCTGATTGGAATCGGGGAGGCCGCGCTCTCACCTCGGGTAACCAAGCAGGTCATCGATCTGTATCTTAAGCCGGTTCTGATCGGAAGCAATCCCTTTGACACGGAGTACCTCTGGCAATACATGTACCGCAAAACAATGGCGTTTGGACGAAAAGGGATTGCTATGGTGGCCATCAGTGCGGTCGATATCGCGATCTGGGACCTGATAGGCAAGGCAGTGAAGCAACCTCTCTTTCGCCTGCTTGGCGGAAAAACAAAACCCAAA
>JBGPHY010000475.1:0-5048 GCA_041484625.1 Terriglobia bacterium
CAGGAAAGACTCGCGCTGGATTTGATAGAGCCCGCCATACTCAATTTCGGTCCCCGGTGGCAGGTGGACTTCTCTGGGGAGGCGACGACGAATCTCTTCCATGGCCGAACCCAGGTCGCGGGCCGAGAGATGAGCTGTCACTGCGGACATATTGCGCAGGTTTTCGCGCCGGATTTCAGTCTGACCTTCTTCCACTTCGACCTGGGCAATGCTGGAAAGCGGCACGGTGACTCCGGTCGGAGAAGTCAGCAGCAAAGCCTTGAGCTTGTCGATGGAACTGCGATAGGCGGCAGGATAGCGGACCCGAATGCCAATCAGCCGATCACCGCGGATCATGTTTGAGGCCAGTTCTCCATCTAGAACGGCTGATTCCAGCGTTGCCACATCCTGGACTCCGAAACCGGCTCGTTGCGCCTTCTGCAGGTCAACCCGGAAGTTGATGGCAGGACCCACCACAATCGTCTGATTGATTACATCCACCACACCTTTGACCTTGGGCAACCACTCTTCAATATCGCGAGTCACAGCCTTGTATACCTTTTCGTCGTCGTGATATACCTTGATTTCGACGGGTTGCGGGGACCAAGCCAAATCTCCAATCAAATCTTCCAGGATATGCGGGAACTCGACTTCAATGGAGGGTTCGGAGTGAACAACCTTGCGGCGAAGTTCGTCAGTCACTTCGCTGAGAGAGCGATTTCTCTGACGCTTGAGTTTCACCAGAAAATCCCCGGTGTTGGGCTCGGCGATCGCTAGAGCTAGTCGGGCCCCTGTGCGCCGGGAGTAACTCTCAACTTCAGGAGTTTCGCGCAAGAACTGCTCCAGGTGGAGAAGGACGCGGTTGCTCTCTTCCAGCGATGTTCCGGGTGGCATAATGTAGTCCCAAACGAAAGCCCCTTCGTCTAACTCGGGCAGAAAGCCGCTACCGAGTTACAGGTAAATCAGGACAGAGCCGAACAAAATCAGTACCGCCGCCATCAAGACTTTGCGGTTATGTGCCAGGGCCCAGTGCAAGGCCGCCTCATATCGTTCGGTCAACCATCGCAGGATTCTGCCCTCCCCCGCCTGTTCGGCTTCATGCAAGCTCCGATCTTCTGAGCTGGCATAGGGAAGTGATGAAGCCTTCCGTGTCTTCAGTAACAGCCTGGCCAAAACGGGTGTAAAGAAGATAGCCAGAAACAGCGAAGCCAGCAAAGCTGTGACCATGGTCATGGCCAGAGCGCGGAAAAATACAGCCGTGACGCCGCCCAGGAAGACCAGCGGGGCAAACACCATGATGGGCGTCAAGGTGGAACCGATCAGGGCTGGCGTCAACTCATGAATGGCACTCTTGGCTGCCTCTCCGGGCTCTTGTCCCAAAGACAGATGCACAATGATGTTCTCCACCATGACGATAGCATCGTCAATGACCACGCCAATGGAAGCCGCCAGCCCACCCAAGGTCATCAGATTGAAGCTCATGTTGAAGAGCTTCATGAAAACCACGGCACTGAGGGTGGCAATGGGGATGACCAACGCCGCAACCACGGTAGTTCTCCAGCTCTTGAGGAAACCGACTAGCACCGCCACTGATAAGGCCAGCCCGATCAGGATGCTTTCCGTCACACTGCCAATGGAATCGCGCACCAGCGCCGATTGGTCGTAAAAGGTCGCCATTTCAATACCGGGCGGGAGACTCTTGCGAATATCCCGCAGTTCCTGGTTAACGGCATCGGCAATCTGAACGGCATTGCCGTCTGGCTGCTGCAGCACATTGATGAGTACGGTGGGCCGACCGTTGGCCGTCACGATGTTGTAGACGGGCTGTTCGCCGGAAACAACCTCTGACAGGTTCTTGACCAGTACCGGCGTGCCTTGCACCACCGCCACCACAGTGTTCTCGATGTCTTCTTTTTGACGAACCAGTCCAGTCACCGTGGTCAGGTACAGGTGGTAGTTCTCCTGGACCATTCCAGCCGCGGCAATCATATTGCTCGCCCGGATGGAGTCGACCACTTTGGTCAAGGGCAGGCCATAGCTGTTCAACTTCTCGGGATTCACCAGGACATGGTACTCCTGGGGACGGCCGCCCACGATGCGGGTTTCAGCAACTCCGGACAGGCGATAGAGACGCGAGGCCAGATTGTAGTAGGCCAAATCCCAAAGCTCCGACGTGCTTCGGGTCGACGAGGTAATACTGAAGCCGATCATGGGAAAAACAGAAAACGTGAGGCGATTGATGTAGAAGCGGCAGGTGGGCGGCAGCGACGGGGTGATTTGCGAGATCCTGCCCTGTACCAGATGCAGACCATTGAGGATATCCACGTCCCAACGGAAGAAGACACTGATTTCACTGGAACCCCGGCTGGTGACGGAGCGGATATCGGTGATGCCGGGAACCATGCGGATGGCCTGCTCGATGGGACGGGTCACGGTCACCATCTGCACATTCACCGGAGCAATGCCGTTGTCGACAAGGATGATGATGCGAGGGAAATCCGTCTGCGGGAAAATGGAAATGGGCAACCGGAAAACAAAAATGGCTTCGGCCAGGGCAAAGCTGAGTACGATCAAAAGCAGAGCTCGGCCATGGCCTTCCACAAAGTCGGCTAAACGCGCGGTCATTTCGATTTCTCCTCGCTGACTCGAACTTCCGTGCCGTCGGGCAGTTCATAACCGCCTTCCACGATCACCAGCTCATTGCCCTGGAGCCCTGCTTGACCTGGGCTTTGCCCTCAAACACTTCCCCGGCTTCAACCTCTCTCCGGTGGACCGCCTGCTTTTCATCCACGACCATCACCCAGCCGCTTCGTGTTCCCTCCTTGAACTGAATGGCGGTGACCGGAACCACCAGGCTGTTGGGAGCTTTACCGGTCACGATCACGAGATCTCCAAAGACCCCTGAGCGCAGATGATGCGAGAAATTAGGGATTTCACACCACACCTCCACCGTACGGCGGGCCGGATCTACGGATTTGTTCACCATGCTGATCCGCCCTTCTACAATCTGCAGGCTGGCGTCCACCGGTCGAAATCGTCCCACTTGACCGATGCGGATTTCACTGGCTTGCTCCTCCGGAACTTGAGCACGCGCAATCACAACCGACAGATCCATCACCGTGAAGAGAGTGACTTCCGGCTTGGCCATATCTCCCGGATACATAAACTGCTCGGTGATCGTGCCAGCGAAGGGACTGCGCAACTCCGAAAACTGAAGTTCGGCATCGATCCATTGCAGGTGTGCTTTGGCCTGTGCCAAGCGGCTTTCGGCCATGCGAATGTCCCGATCAAGGGACTGGTTCTCGAGCAGATCCAGAGATTTTACCGCCACATCGTATCCTGTCTTGGCCTGGGCCAGTTCCGTCTGGCTGAGGAGAAGGTCCCTCTGCGGAATGGCTCCTTGCTGGAAGAGTTCAGCACGCCGGTCATAATTCTTCTGGGCCTGGTTGAGAGCCGCCTTGGCAATCTCCACCTGTCCTTGGGCTCGTGCTACATCAGAAGGCAATGTGCCAGAGGAGACCTTCTCGAGGTTGGCCCGGGCATCCATCATCGCAGCCTCCGCTTCACGGTGCTGAGCCTCGATGTCACGGTTCTCCAGCACGGCCAGAATCTGGCCGGCGGTAACGCTGTCTCCTTTGCGTACCCGCAGTTCACGAATGGGGGCGGTAATACGCGAAGCGATGTTAGCTTGCTGTCGAGAATACAGAGTGGCTGGAGAAGTCACCAAAAAAGAGACGTCCGAGATTGCCACTTTGGCCACCTTGACGGCTACTACTGGCTTGGCATCCGTGTCTTCACGATTGCCACAACCAGAGAACATCAGGAGCCACAAAGGCACACAGAACGGCAGGAGATTAACCAACCGGCGATCTTTGGCGTTCGACGTGGGTTGATGACTTCGATAGGCATGCGGAGAATATGGGATCATGGAGAACTTAGTCCTTTCTCAACTTGGCCAAGCCGGAACCAAAGGAGGCGCAGAGGCCCAAACGCGGACTCGGGTCGCAAACAGATTCCCACTTAATAAAGGGGGTGAGAGGTTTGTCCTCGGCCACTTTGCCCCCACTTGAGACAACCCCCTGCCCCCTTATTAAAGGTCGACCTGTCCGGCTGAGAATTCAAAATGCCTCCTTGGTATTCTTTTGCGCCCACTGGGGTGGGTATTTTCATCTCGAAAACGGCATATATAACGTTTGAGAGACTAACGTCCGCTGGCCACTTCGAGGTCTGCCCTTGCGTTCCAATAATTGGCCAGATTGGTGTAGTGATTCGTGCGCGCTTGAGCCAGCTGGCTTTGAGCTGCTACCACGTCCAGGGCTGCGCCTTCTCCACCCTCATAGCGCAACCGGCTGATCCGGAGGTTGTCTTCTGAGAGCTTCACCTGCGCCTGAGTCATGGAGAGCTGGGCAGAGCTTCTCTTAACCCGTTCCAGGGCGTCCCAGTATTCCTTCGAAAAAGCCCTTTCTGCAATAAGTCGACTGAATTCCAGCCCCTGTGCCTGGAGCTGAAACTGCCGCGAGGCGTTACGCGCCTTAAACCAGTCAAAGACCGGAATGCTCAGGTTGAAGATGCCGGCGTAACCACGGTCTCGAATCCAGGGATGAATCGAATCGACGCCGTATTCAAAGACGATACTACCCTGCGGCAGCAGATCGGCACGAGCTCGTCGTGAATCCGCCTGCAAGCCCCTGTGCTGAGCTTCCAGCAGGGCAAACTCAGGCCTGCGCAGAAACGGCTCAGTTGCGGCTGCATCTGGTGGCCCCTCCAAGGGAGGAGTCACCGGCTGGTCAAAAACATCCACCAGCACCAAAGGCATCTGCACGTCGCGCGTCCAGAGGGACGCCAGTGCCGTGTTGGCCATCTGGGCCTCCAATCCCGCGACACTAAGAGCTTGTTCCAGAAACGCTACCTGGGATGAAGCTTTGATCAAGTCGGCTTGAGCGGCTTCGCCGTTTTTGACAAGGAGTTGGGTCCGTGCTTCGAAACTCCTGGCTTCCTCCAGCGTATCGCGGGCGGCCTGAACTAGCCGGTGCGACAACAATAGCTGGTAGTAACCCCTGCTCACCGCC
>JBGPHY010000476.1:0-5029 GCA_041484625.1 Terriglobia bacterium
CCCGATGAATTTGTCTTTACGCGCCGCCTCCAGCACCTTCAATACCATAGAACGGACGGCAATCAGCCGGTCCCAATTTTCCAGCCGCATGAAAACTTCTGTCGAGAACCCTTCTACCAGCCGGTCGGCCGGGATGAAATGGGCTATGTGCACACTGGGGGGATAGCCTTCTCTTGAAGGGAGGTACTGCCAGATCTCGTCGCAGGTGAAGCTGCAAATGGGAGCCAGGGCCAACGTCAAAGCCTCCAGGACCCTGTGCATGGCAGTCTGAGATGAGCGCCTGATGAGGGAATTGGGAGCCGCGGTGTAAAGCCGGTCTTTCAGGATATCGAAGTAAAAGGCACTCAAGTCGACGGTTACAAACTCATTGCAGGCATGATAAAGCCTGTGGAATTCAAAGTTGCTGTAAGCCTGGTAAGCCTTCTCGAGCAGTTGGTGGGTTTTGAGCAAGACCCATTGGTCAATTTCCGTGAGCGCTTCAGCCGGCAGGCTATCTCTCGAAGGGACGAAGTCATACAAGTTCCCCAGGATGAATTTGGCGGTGTTCCGGAATTTCCGGTAAGCATCCGAAAGTCGAACGATCATGTCCTTGGAGATTCGGACGTCCTCTTTGAAGTCGCTGGAAGCCACCCACAGGCGCAGGATCTCTGCCCCGTTGGAGTTGACGATCCCCTGCGGTTCGATCACGTTCCCCAGGGACTTGGACATGGCTTTTCCTTCGGCATCCAGGGTAAAACCATGGGTCAGTACCTGGCGGTAAGGAGCTCCATTCCTGACACCGACCCCGATCAGGAGCGAACTGTGGAACCAGCCCCGATACTGGTCGCTGCCCTCGATGTAAACGTCGGCCGGCCACGGCACCTCTTTGCGCTTGTCCAAGACCGCCTCATGACTGGAACCGGAGTCAAACCAGACATCGAGAATATCGGACTCTTTCCGGAAACTTGCAGCGCTACACTTGGGGCACTTGAATCCGGCGGGGACCAATTCCTCCACAGAGCGCTGGAACCAGGCGTCGGCTCCTTCTTGCTCGAAAATCGAAACCACGTGATCGATCAGCCTCTTGTCCAGGATACTTTCGTTGCAGGACTCGCAATAGACCACAGTAATCGGGACTCCCCAAACTCGCTGGCGGGAAATACACCAGTCGGGCCGGTTGGAAATCATGTTGGACATCCGTTCCTCGCCCCATTCAGGAAGCCAGCGCACCTGCCGGATGGCCTGCAGGGACCTTTCCCGCAACCCCTCATGATCCATGGCTATGAACCATTGCGGAGTGGCGCGGAAGATCACCGGGTTATGGCAACGCCAGCAATGGGGGTAAGAATGAGTGATCTCTTCAGTAGACAGGAGGGCTCCTCGAGACCTAAGGAGTTCGACAATGGGATGGTTGGCGCGGAAGACATTCTGCCCTTCGAAATACTCAGTCCCCTCCACAAATAGCCCTCTGCTATTCACCGGGCAGTAGATGTCCAGTCCGTAGGCCTTTCCCACCAAATAGTCTTCATGTCCGTGTCCCGGTGCGGTGTGCACACAGCCGGTACCTTGTTCCAGCGTAACATGGTCGCCGAGTACAAACAATGACGTCCGATTGAGAAACGGATGTTGAGCGAGGTATCTTTCCAGCCGGTCACCCTTGAATCGGGCCAGCACACGACCCGGCGTGAAATGGCACTTGGCTGCGGTGGCAGTAATCAGGTCCGACGCTACGATGAAAACTTCATCCTGAACTTCCAGAGCCGAATATTCCAGGTTGGGATTAAAGGCGATCCCCAGGTTGGCTGGCAACGTCCACGGGGTGGTGGTCCAGATGATGACCGAAACCCGCCGATCTTTGAGAACGGCATCCAGCGTTGAAAGGTCAGACACCACTGGGAACTTTACGTAGACAGAAGGGCTGGAATGGTCCTCATATTCCACTTCGGCTTCGGCCAGGGCCGTTTGGCAGGAAATACACCAGTGTACTGGCTTGAGTCCCTTATAGACGAAGCCTTTCTCCACGAACTTGCCAAAGGTTCGAGCGATGGCGGCCTCGTACTCATTGCTCATTGTTAGGTATGGGGCTTCCCACTCCCCCAGGATTCCCAGCCGCTTGAACTCGTTTCGCTGAAGGGCCACGAACTTCTCCGCGTACTTCCGGCATTCCTGCCGGATTTCAGCCAGGCTCATTCCGCTTTTCTTTTTTCCAAGTGCTTGATCTACCTTGATTTCGATGGGCAGCCCATGACAATCCCAGCCCGGAATGTAAGGAGCATTGAAGCCGGCCATTGTTTTTGATTTGACGATGAAGTCCTTCAGAATCTTATTTTCTGCGTGCCCCAGGTGAATATTACCGTTGGCGTAGGGAGGCCCGTCGTGCAGAGTAAAGACCGAAGAATTTGTGCGGTTCTGGCGAATCTGCCTATAAAGTTGGATTTTCTCCCATTTTTCCAGAATTCTGGGTTCGGCAACCGGCAGGTTTGCCTTCATTGGAAAATCAGTTCTGGGCAGGTTCAGGGAGTCTTTAAAATCCATCGACAGGTCTCCACGCTCGGCGCTTGAATCTCAAACAAAAGCCGCAATTATAGACCAACTTGGAAGGATTGTCCAATTACCATGTCGTTTGGCAAAACAGTGGGAGGACTAGCTGAATCTATCAGTTAAGAGAGAATTTTCCTTTTCATTTTCCGACCTTATGCTAAAATCTAAGTGTCGATGCCAGCTGTTTTCGCCCGAATATCAAGAGCCATTATTTTCTAGAATAATCTGAGCAACTTATTTGTGCTCATTCGGCGTCCAACGGTTAGCAGTGCATGAACTTGTGTTGCCCGGCATGGAGTAGCAATGAACGCAATTGAAGAGCAGAAGAGCCTGGTGGAATACCTGGAACTGGCGATTGACGAGGCCAAGAATGCTGGAAGTCTTGAGCGGATGGAAGATCTGCAGGCTCGATTGAAGGAAGCCCGCCTGGAGTATGCCCGCCTGGTGGTCAACCAGGATCTCGACAAAAAACCGATTCGGCAACAACCAACCTCCGCCCCTCCGGTCCCTGTGCCTTCGAGCACTGCTCCTCCGGTTCCACTAACACAGAGATCTACTCCCGCACGGACGGACGACTTTGAACTGAAATTCGCCTACCAATGGGAACCCCGGGGAAAGACCCTTCTCAATAACCTCAAGTCGGTATTTACCAGGGAAATCAAGGTCTACCAGATTTCTGCGACACCGATACAGACCAATCTGGTTTTCGAAGCTCAACCCTGGCATAAGACCCTCAGGGAGAATCTGAAGTCTCTTCTCCGCGATGAGAAGAGAGACTACTCGAAGATCACCTCCCATCCCGTGGCATCCGACCTGGTGCTTGAAGAAGAGCCTTGGTACATAACCATTTTCTCGAAGTTAAAGTACCTCCTCTTCAAGGTAGAAAAACCCGACATCCAAATCACGGCTCAACCCGTCGAGGTCGAAGAGATCTTCAAGGACTACAAGTTCCGATCTACGTCTGTCCTGTTTTCCACGATCCTGCACGGTGTGGGTTTGCTGGCAATACTCTTCCTGCCGATTTACTTCATGAAAACTGCCGGAGACAACAAGAAACTGGCTCAAGGTCCCGAGATTCTGATTGAGCCTTCGAACCTGTTGCTTCCTCCCAAACCGGATAAATCTGGTGGTGGCGGTGGAGGAGGGCGGCGAGATCCCATTCCCGCCTCCAAAGGGAAATTACCTCGGCCTTCAGATATTCAGTTGACTCCACCGACTCCGAAGATTGTCAACCTGGATCCCATCTTGCCGGCGGAACCCACGGTCATTGTCCCTCAGCTTTCCCAACTACCAACTCTGAACTTGCCTAATTACGGGGACCCGAACGGAGTCCCTGGACCTCCTTCAAGTGGGCCCGGCACCGGCGGAGGGATCGGGACTGGAATCGGCGGAGGTGTCGGCCCGGGTGAAGGTGGTGGTGTGGGTCCGGGGAGGGGCGGGGGGATTGGAGGAGGTGTCTATCGGGTGGGTGGTGGAGTTACCCCCCCCACCGTGCTTTATCGCGTGGAACCTACCTATTCCGAGGAGGCGCGCAAGGCCAAGTACCAGGGTGTAGTGGTCCTCTCCGCCATCGTCAGGAAGGACGGCACCATCGAGATAGTCAAGGTCGTGCGGGGATTAGGCTTGGGTCTTGATGAAAACGCCATCCAGGCTCTTAAGCAGTGGAAGTTTCGCCCGGGGATGAGGAATGGCGTGGCGGTTGATGTGGCACTGAATATCGAAGTTAATTTCTCCTTGAGGTAATAGCGGCTTCCTTTACCTTTATCCAATCGTCTGGCCCGATCCTTCCAGCACGGGCTGACGTCGCTCGATACCTTTTATCGCCAGTACGATCCCCACCAGGCTCGCCGCCAAAAGGGCAATCACGAGGAAGTCTTTTGCCTCAATCCAAGCCAGGAATTGACGGGCAGGCCTGTTCAGGAAAAGGATCCCCCACAGGTTTACTCCGCCATGGAGTATAACGGCCGCATAAAGGCTTCCCGCACGGACCACCACGATTCCCAGAAGGATCCCCGCTATCCAGCTTGGAAGGAAACTGCCCATATCACGGTGAAATGCGCTGAACATAGCTCCAACAAGCAGGATGGCCGTCCATCGGGATTCTTCTCTGTAGAAGCAGTCGAGGAGAAACCCCCGAAATAGCAATTCCTCACAAATCGCCGGGACTATAGCCAAAGCAAACAAGAGTTGAAACAGTCGAGAGAAGGAATCCGTCTGCACGTACGCTGCGACTGCTCGGCTAGCCTCTGCACTACTCGGAAGAACCAAAGTCTGGAAGGAATTGACTGCTTCCAACGCAATGGCCAGGCAGGCCGACGTTAACAGGGAGAGCCACAAATTGCGAGCGCCGGCAAGGTTCAGCCTGAAGGTGCGGCGCCAGTCCAGTCCCAGAAAGTAACTCACAGCCAGTGGCAGTCCGGCAACGATTCCCAGCTGTAATACAACCGATTTCAAGAGAGACAGATGGGAAGTGGCTTCGGGAGAGGCGAGCACCGAGATTACCCACACC
>JBGPHY010000477.1:0-5009 GCA_041484625.1 Terriglobia bacterium
ATGGAAGTCCTTCCGATGAACAAAGGCTGGGCGGGAGAACAACGTCGGACAACCGTGCCGCTCCAAGCCAAGTCCTTCCGCCTGCAGGACGTGAAGCTCCTCGACAGCCCTTTTCAGCGGGCCAGGGAGGCCGATGCTGCTTACCTGCTGACACTGGATCCGGACCGCCTGCTCTCGCGCTTCCGTGAGTACGCCGGCTTAAAGCCCAAAGGGGCTATTTATGGCGGCTGGGAATCGGAGACTCTGTCGGGGCATTCGCTGGGCCATTATCTCAGTGCCTGTTCGTTGATGTTTGCCGCCACCGGCGATACCCGGTTCAAGGAACGCATCGCCTATATTCTTGATGAGCTGGAGGCCTGCCAGAATGCGCACGGCGATGGTTACGTCTCGGCCATTCCGAACGGCCGCACTCTTTTCCAGGAGGTTGCTCAGGGTAATATCCGTGCCAAAGCGTTCGATCTCAACGGAGGCTGGTCGCCCTTTTACACACTGCACAAGCTCTTTGCCGGTTTGCGCGATGTGTGGCGGTACTACGGCTTTCGCCAAGCGCTGGAAATAGAAACCAGGCTTGCCGATTGGGTTCAGCAGACCCTCATGGGATTGGATGAAAAAAAGATGCAGGAGGTCCTGGGTTGCGAATTTGGCGGAATGAATGAAGTGTTAGCGGACCTGTACGCGGACGTCGGCGACCTCGGTTACCTCCAATTGTCGCGTCGATTCCAGCATAAGGCCGTGCTCGATCCTCTGGCCCGCGGCGAGGATCGGCTGGCAAATTTGCACGGCAACACGCAGATTCCGAAATTGATCGGCCTGGCACGACGTTACCAGTTGAGCGGCGATCCCCTGGATCTCACGGCGGCGGAGAATTTCTGGGAGTTCGTGACGCATCATCACTCCTACGCGACGGGAGGCAACAGCGAAGGAGAGTATTTTGGTCCGCCGGACCAGCTCGCTGATCGTCTCACTGACAAAACCACCGAGACCTGTAACACCTACAACATGCTTAAGCTCACGCGTCTGCTCTTCGAAACGGATGCGCGTGTTGCTTATGCTGATTTTTACGAGCGAGCCCTCTATAATCACATCCTGGCCTCGCAAGACCCCACGGACGGCATGGTGACTTACTTCGTGCCCCTGCGCGGCGGCTGCGCCAAGCAGTACTCGATGCCTTTTGACACGTTCACCTGTTGTCTCGGCACGGGGATGGAGAATCACGCGAAATACGAAGACAGCATTTACTTTCACGACCAGGACGTGCTCTACGTAAATCTTTTTATCCCGTCGGAGGTGGCCTGGAAGGAAAAAGGTGTGGTGGTCCGCCAGGAAACGCAATTCCCGGAAGGCGACAAGGTCAGCCTGGTATTCCAATGCGATAAACTAACGGACGTGGCACTCCGAATCCGTTGTGCCAGCTGGGCTGAGCCGGGTCTCCGCTTCTCGGTAAATAGCCAACAACTCGATGTCCCTGCCAGGCCTGGAAGCTATGCGGAAATTCGCCGCCCCTGGCGCAACGGAGACCGGTTAGAGTTCCGAATTCCGATGAAGGTGCGGTTGGAAGCCATGCCGGACAACCCCAAGCGAGTCGCCATTTTCTATGGGCCGATTCTGTTGTCTGGCGAATTGGGTCCTGAAAGAGATCCGGCCGTCAATAATTACGATTACGTGCCGGTCCTGATGGCCGACGCGAATTCGTTGCTCAAGCGGATCGAGCCCGTGACGGGACAGCCATGTACGTTCCGCACCACCGGCGTCGGCAAGCCGCGAGATGTAACTTTGATCCCTTTTTTCCGGATGCACCACAGGCGTTACGCGGTCTATTGGGACCTGGTCACTCCGGAAGAGTGGGCACGGCGCATGGCGAAGGGCCAGGCTGAGCAACGACATCAACGTGAACTTGAAGCGAAGCCGGTCGATTTTGTGAACCCAGGGGATACGGACTCGGAAAACGCTCACCAGATGAAAGGTGAGAAGCTGGAAACGGATGAATTCAACAACCGCAAGTATCGTCTGTCCCGCAATGGCTGGTTCAGCTACGATCTGAAGGTGCTTCAGGACCAACCGATGGCCCTGCTCTGTACATACTGGGGCGGTGAGCGGTCAGGTACTCGCATTTTTGAGTTGCTGGTGGACGGGGAGATGATCGCCTCCCAGTCCCTTGGTGAGAACAGGCCAGGCCAGTTCTTCGAAGAGGTTTATCCGATTCCTACGAAGTTGACGAATGGCAAGAGCCGGGTGCAAGTGATGTTCCGGGCGCAGCCGGATAAATGGGCCGGCGGAGTATTCGACGTGAGGACGATCCGACACTCCGGGGGAGGCCTTGAGGATTTCGGAAGATGAAGGATCGAATATCGAAGAAGCTCTTGATCTTTTTGTCATCAAGTCCAACTCTTAAGAGACCAAAGGAAATCAATTCATGTTCCCTATCCAGACGTATCTCGAACGCAGAAACCGTCTGAAAGCCCAATTCGGCTCGGGGCTACTGCTCTTACTCGGCAACGAAGAGAGCCCCATGAACTACCCCGACAACGCCTTTCATTTCCGGCAGGACAGCACGTTCCTTTACTATTTTGGAGTGGACCAGCCAGGCTACGCTGCCCTCATGGACCTGGATGAGGATCGCACCATAGTCTTCGGCAACGATCTCACCCTCGACGACATCGTGTGGACGGGTGTCCTGCCCACCGTGGCGGAACTGGCCGCCCGCGGAGGTGCTACGGAGACCGCACCGACTTCCGCACTGGACGGATACCTCCAGAAGGCCAGAAGTCGGGGGCGCAAGATCCGTTTCCTTCCTCCCTATCGTCCCGAGAACAAGATCAAGCTCCTCGAGCTTTTGGGGATTCATCCGGATGGGCAGGCGGCCCAGGTCTCCGTCGAGTTTATTCGAGCAGTGGTCGAAATGCGCATTTTCAAGAGCAGCGAGGAGGTTGCCGAGATCGAGAAGGCCATGGACACCAGTGTCATGATGCACCTGGCAGCCATGCGCATGGCGTGTCCCGGGATGCAGGAAGTCGAGATTGCTGCCCGTGTCACCGAGATCGCCCTGGCTTCAGGCGGGAACCTGGCCTTTCCGGTGATCGCCACGGTTCACGGCGAGACCCTGCACAACCATCACCATGGCAACACCCTCCAGAGTGGTCAAATGTTTCTACTGGACGCCGGGGCTGAGAGCGCCCTGCATTACGCCGGCGACCTTACCAGTACCTTCCCCGTAGACAAAACCTTCACCACTCGTCAGAAGGAAGTCTACCAGGTGGTTCTGGATGCCCACCTGACGGCCATCCAGGTCCTTCGCCCCGGCGTGCCCTTCCGGGAGGTCCATCTGCTGGCTTGCCGCAGCCTCGCCGAGGGCCTCAAGACCCTGGGCCTTATGAGGGGTGATCCGGACGAAGCTGTCGCTCAGGGCGCTCATGCTATGTTCTTCCAGTGCGGCCTGGGCCATATGATGGGTCTGGACGTTCACGACATGGAGGACCTGGGGGAAACCTGGGTGGGCTATGATGGCCAGCCCAAGAGCACCCTTTTCGGGATCAAATCTCTGCGCCTGGCTCGTCCCCTCCAGCCGGGCTTCGTTTTCACCGTGGAGCCGGGCATTTACTTCATTCCTGAGCTCATCAGCCGTTGGAAGGTGGAAGGGAAATTCACCGACTTCATCAATTACGGCAAGCTGCAGACGTACCGGAACTTCGGCGGCATTCGAATCGAAGAGAACCTCCTGGTCACCCCGGAAGGTTGCCGCATACTTGGCAAGGGACGTCCCAGGACCATTGAAGAAGTGGAATCCCTTCGCAACCAGGGCTGATCGTACTGGGCGCACTGTGCGGGAGCATTGCTGTCGCTGTCAGTCTACAGTTGAAGTCGAAATTTGCTGCGACCTGAAGGCAGACTGAACGGCTGAATCACTGGGAGTCTGAAGTTGACCGTTTTGTTTGATTTTGCCCCTTTTACAGGTTAATAATCTACCGATTATTGATCCCAATTGTGATCTCCTGATAGGCTCAAAAGATTGACTAAGACCTCTGGCGTGGTCAGACGAATCAAAGTCATCGACTCACATACAGGCGGAGAACCGACTCGTGTCGTGGTCGAGGGTTTTCCGGATCTGGGTGGGGGCTCGCTGGTGGAACAGCTGAGGCGGTTTCAAGCTGAGTACGATGCCTTCCGGTCAGGAGTGGTGAATGAGCCTAGAGGCTCTGATGTGATGGTTGGAGCTTTGCTTTGCAGGCCAACGGATCCATCCTGCGTTGCCGGGGTCATTTTTTTTAACAATGTGGGTTATCTGGGTATGTGCGGTCACGGAACAATTGGCCTGGTTGTGACACTCGCCTACTTGGGCAGGATCAAACCCGGAGTGCAAAGAATTGAGACCCCCGTGGGAGTCGTGAGTGCGAGTTTGCATGAATCAGGACAAGTTACGGTTGATAATGTGGCCAGTTACCGTTCAACCAGGGGGGTCAAGGTTGATGTCGAAGGCTATGGCCAAGTTACCGGCGATGTTGCCTGGGGGGGGAACTGGTTCTTCCTCGTCAACGATCATGGCATAAATCTGAACCTGAAAAACGTTGAGCAGTTAACGGATTTCGCCTGGAGAATCCGCAAGGCTCTCGTGCGAGAAGGAATCACCGGTGAGCATGGCGTCGAGATCGACCATATTGAACTCTTCGGCGACCCTGAATCTAACCGTGCGGACAGCAGGAGCTTTGTCTTATGTCCCGGTAAAGCTTACGACCGCTCTTCCTGCGGAACCGGTACCAGCGCCAAACTGGCTTGCCTGTTCGCCGACGGAAAATTGAAAGAAGGCGATGTCTGGCGCCAGGAGAGCATCCTGGGAAGCCGTTTCGAAGGGAGCGTCAAGGTTGTTGATGGCAAGATCTATCCCAGCGTAAAGGGTTCCGCTTACGTGAATTCCGAGGCTACTTTGATTTTCGACGAAGCCGATCTCTTCTGTTACGGCATTAGGTTTTGATGGTGGATACAACCGACAGCTCTCCAGAAGATTCGCCCCAAAA
>JBGPHY010000478.1:0-5004 GCA_041484625.1 Terriglobia bacterium
CCCTCCACCCGGAAGTTCGGACCATCTTTGAAATGGGGGGCGGATCCTCCAAGTATTTGCGGCTTGAATCTTCCGTCCACGCTCGTCAGCTGGGGATTGCGGACTATCAGACCGGCGGAGAGTGCGCGGCGGGCACGGGTTCTTTCATTGATCAACAGGCTTCGCGGCTGCTCTATTCCGTTGAAGAAGTGGGTCCAGTGGCCTGCAGGGCGAGCTGCGCGGCACGGATTGCTGGCCGCTGTTCCGTTTTCGCCAAGACGGACATGATCCACGCGCAGCAGAGAGGCTACTCTACCGACCAGATTCTGCGGGGCCTCTGCGACGCGGTAGCGCGGAACTTCAAATCCAGCATCGTCAAAGGTCATCCGGTGCAGGCACCCGTGGCTTTTATTGGCGGGGTTGCTCTGAACCAAGGAGTGACGAACGCACTGCGCCGGGTTTTCAAACTTGAAGACTCCGCCTTCTTTGTTCCAGAGCTTTACGCCTGGATTGGAGCGGTGGGTGCGGCGATGCTCGAGGCCGAGGAGCAACGCCAGCGGTCCTTCAAAAGTATTGAAAAACCGAAGCCATTCCGATCCACCGGAAGAGTCTTCGAATACGGAGTTCCGCTGTCGATGTCGAACGTGGTGCTGCTGCACCACAGCGTGAAACAGGCCGAGCCACTTCCGCCCGGACAAAAGGCAATGGCCTATTTGGGCATCGACATCGGCTCAGTCAGCACCACCCTGGTGGTGCTGGACGCCCAGGGCAACCTTCTGAAGGAGATTTACCTGTACACGGAAGGGCGGCCGATTGAAGTGGTCGCGCGAGGGCTGAAAGAGATCGAAGCGGAACTAGGCGACTCACTAAACATCCGGGGTGTTGGGACAACAGGCTCTGGGCGCGAATTGATCGGAGAGTTGATCGGTGCTGACACAGTGAATGACGAGATCACCGCACACAAAACGGGGGCCATGCAGGTCTGCAAGCAACTGAATATGGAATCGGTGGATACCATCTTTGAGATCGGTGGACAGGACTCCAAGTTCATCCGTCTTGAACAGGGCGTGGTGGTCGACTTTACGATGAACGAAGCCTGTGCAGCGGGCACCGGCTCGTTCCTGGAGGAGCAGGCTGAAAAGCTGGGGGTCTCCATCAAGAAAGAATTCGCGCGCCTGGCGCTCGCCTCCAAAAACCCGGCGCGGCTGGGCGAGCGCTGTACCGTTTTCATGGAGCGCGACGTCACGGCCCTGCTGCAGAAGGGCATGGAGGTGGGAGACCTGACCGCCGGATTGGCTTACTCGGTAGCCCTTAACTACCTGAACCGCGTGGTGCGAGGGCGCAAGATTGGCAAGGTGATCTTCTTCCAGGGCGGGACTTCTTACAACGATGCCGTGGCGGCCGCCTTCTCACAGATTATCGGCAGGACCATCATGGTGCCGCCGCACAGGGGCGTTATGGGGGCCATCGGCGTGGCGATTCTGGCATTCGAGCACATGAAAGGCTCCGGTCGCCCCAGTCGTTTCCGAGGTTATGACCTCCAGAAAGTGAATTTCTCGACCCGCGAGTTCGTCTGTCAGGCCTGCTCGAACTGCTGCGACATGAAGGAGTTCAACATTGAAGGGCAGAGAAGCTACTGGGGCGACAAGTGCTCAGACAAATTCCGCAAGCACACCCGCTCGGATCGCAAGCCGGTCATCGCGGACCTCATCGAGTTCCACGCCAGGCTGCTGGAGGAAGTGCGGCAACCTCCGAAGGGCAACCAGCCCACGGTCGGGATTCCCCGCACCATGTTTTACTATGACCGATTCCCTTTCTGGTGTGCATACTTTCAGGAACTGGGCTTCGACGTCGTCGTGTCGTCGTCAACAGACCGCAAGATTTCCGCTGCAGGCGAAGAAGTCACTACGGCGCAACCGTGTTTCCCGGTCATGGTAGCACACGGCCATATCCTAGACCTGGGCGAGAAGAAGGTGGACTACATCCTTTTGCCCAACGTCCTGAACGCGGAGGCTCCGGCCACTCAAGTCAACTCGCACCTCTGCCCCTGGAATCAGACGTTCCCCTTCGTGGTACGGGCGTCCCCTCAACTTGAGAGCCTGCAGAAAAAGTTCCTGATCCCCACCGTGCACTTCCGGTTGGGCGTGAAACACGTAGAGAATGAATTGAGGAAGTTTGCCTTCCGGCTCGGGGTTTCTCCCAAGAAGAACCGTAAGGCTTTGATGGCGGCTTACCGAGCGCAAGGAGCATTCCAGGACGGCCTGATTGAAGCGGGGGCCGACGCGCTTTGCAGGCTCAAGGCAACCGGGGAACCTGCGCTTGTCCTGGTGGGGCGGCCCTACAACATCTATGACCACAGTATCAACTGCGACATTCCCCGCAAGCTGCGGACGTTGTATGGCGCCAATGTTCTGCCAATGGATTTCCTGCCGCTGGATGTCGAAGACATCTCGGACGTCAATCCCAACATGTACTGGAACTCTGGACGGCGGATCCTGTCCGCAGCCCGTTTCGTCCGCCGCTACCCCAACCTGCACCTGATTTATATTTCCAACTTCAAGTGCGGACCGGATTCCTACATCAAGTCGTTCTTGAACGACGCCTCGGGAAAACCGTCGCTGTTACTCCAGTTCGACGGCCATTCCAATGATGCAGGATTCATCACGCGGTGTGAGGCTTATCTGGACAGTAAAGGAGTTTTGCGATGCTCTTCTTCGGCCGCTGCCGCATAAGCTGCCAGGTCTTTACTGTCGTGGCTCCCTTATCATTCCTCTTCTTTCTTGGCGTTTCGGTCTTACCATAGAACCGCCAAGGACACCAAGAGCGCCAAGGAGGGTTGTTTGAACTGGAATGTGATCCTTTTGCGTGATCGTGTCCAGTAGTTGGCCTGAAATCATCCGGAGGTATCTGTAGCTGTAAAGGGATAAAGGACTGGGCTGGCTCCCTTATCATTCCTCTTCTTTCTTGGCGTGCATCGCGTTCTTGGCGTTTCCATCTCAAAATGCAACCGCCAGAGCACCGAGTTAAGGTGGGAGCCCGACACGCTGAATGAGGTTCTTAAACCTTGGATCAGATCGCAGAGTGTCAACGATGGGGTCGACTTTGAGATGAGCCATCCAACCGGACCGTTCCTGAAAAGCCTTTTCCAGACAGTCGAAGGCTTGAGCCTTTTCGTCCAGCCCTATTCAGACACAAGCCATAAAGTATTGAGAGACATACCGAGTCTTCGATACTGCTAGCAGCCTTTCCAGGTATTGCCGTCCTTCTGCCTTCCGGCCCGCCAGCCCATGCGCCTGACCCAGGCCTGCCAGGGCTGCGGGATGACTATTTGAGAGCTGGTCCGTCTTGTGGAATTCAGAAATGGCTTCGTTGATCATCTCTTTCTTCAAGTATGCCAACCCTAGGAGATAATTGGTTACCGGAAAGCTTTGATCCATTTCGAGAGTTTTGCAGAACTGCTTGATCGCCTCTTCAAACCGGTGCGCATAATAGAGAAACCACCCCAGATGAGAATTCAATACGAGAGAAAGAGGGTCGAGATCGAGGCAGTGTCTCATCTGGGCGAAGGCCTCCTCAAACCGTCCCATTAAGGCCAGGAAAAGGCCGTACCAATGATGGCCTGTGACATAGTTCGGGTTGAGATCAAGGGCCTGCTTGAATTCCCGTTCAGCCCCCGGCCAGTCCCAGTCAAACTGCAACTGTGCAAACCCCAGCGACGTGTAGGCTTCCGCAAGCTTGCCATCAATTTCCAGTGCTTTGGATGCTGCCGTTTTGGCTCGAAGTGCTGCTTCCCTGGGAAGGAGGCCCCCATATAAGGCCAGTGTTTCATAACAGTCAGCCAGTCCGGTGTAGGCTAAGGCATAATCCGGGTCCCTGGCGATCGCTTGTTCGAAGTGCACGATGGCCTTCTGAAATCCCTCCTCCGTTCTTTTGTTCCAGAAATAGCGACCCTTGAGATAGGCCTCATGAGCTTCGGAATCCCTGGTGGAGGTGCGCGATAATGCCGTCTGTTGATCCGGGAGAAGCTCGACCGCCAGTGACTTCGCAATCCGTCTTGCAACCTCACGTTGAATATCCAGAACATCTGCCAACTTCCGATCGTAAGTTTCTGCCCAAAGATGCGTCTGGTCCGATACCTGGATCAGCTGGGCTGTAATGCGCACCCGGTCGATGGCGCGCCGCACGCTGCCTTCCAGGATATACCCAACACCCAATTCCTGCCCAATCTGGTCCGCCCGCTTCTGTGTCCCCTGATAGTGCATGGCCGTAGAGCGGGCGATGACTCCCAGACGGCGCGGATGCATTCGACCGAGTTGCGTGATCATCTCTTCGGTCAGACCTTCACTAAAGTAGTTCTGTCTGGGGTCGTTACTTAAGTTCTCAAAAGGCAACACGGCCAGCATGACCTTTCCCGATGGCGGAGAGGCCTGAACCCGCTTGTCCACTGGCGCAATGAAACGGTAACCGTGACGGGCCAACGTCTCGACGAATCGTGGATTTTTCGCGGAATCGCTCAAGGCCGCTCGCAGCTTGTTTAACGCGATGTTGATGCTGTGCTCGAAGTCAACAAACGTGTCCTCGGACCAAAGCTTTCTGCGGAGTTCTTCTCGAGTGATGACGTCGCCGGGATGTTCCAGCAGGGTTGCTAGAACCTGAAGAGGCTTTTCCTGGAGCTTGATCTTCAGTCCGTGCTTACGCAACTCTCCCGATCGAAGATCGACTTCGAAAACCCCAAATCGCAGGATCCGTGGTGTCTGGGCCGGTTCTTCCACGGGAGGAGGACCTCCAAATTGGCAGCAGTCTACAGTGTTTCAGCGAGCCAGTCAATCCGAGATCCAGGGGGACAACTTTCCGCTGGCTTTTTGTTCTCAACGAGTTGAATGGAGACTTCCTGTTAGCCAACAGATAATTTGCCGTGAATTGACCCTTGAGCAAAGACGAGCGAGAGTAGGCCCGTACGAACGCTGAACGGCCAAAACCAATAGGCCGAATGAACTTCCGATGAAAAAGAGTTCAATGAAAAAA